>NZ_JBHZAG010000143.1:0-16314 GCF_042754125.1 Amycolatopsis sp. NPDC059235 | reverse complement strand
CCTCCGCGCCGTAGTCACAATCAAACTTCGGGGTGGTGGCCCCCCAACGCACGCAATGTCGCCGCCAGGCGACGAGCCGCCCGAGACCGACCAAGCAGGATTCACAAATCCAACGCAGCCCTCAAAGCCACATCAATCTGCTCCTGAACATCCACATCAACCTCAGCGACCCGCTCCGCCAGCCAAGGCCGATACAACCGCGTCAAATTCAACGTAGAAACCCAATAACGAGCATCCACCGCAACCCCGAGAATATCCTGCGGATCCCGATCCAACAGCTCAGTCCCGAGCAGCCAAGGCCGCTCAGACTCATTCACCCCATCCGACGACAGCAGAACCACAGTCCGCTGCCGCGCGGGATCAGTAGGCGGGTGGTAAGTCCAAACCTCACCCCTGCGCACGCATCTCCTTCTCCGCAGCCGCCCGCTCCGCCTCATCCGCCTCGGCAGACGGCGTGACAGGAGCCCGCTGCGGGGTATACCCGGTCCGAACCGCCTCGCGCCGGGCCGCCTTCGACAGCCAGGACGAGACCGAAATTCCGTGCGCTTTCGCGGCCCGCTCGGCGTACTCGAGCGCACCGGTGTCGAGCGAGAGTGTCACCTTACGTGTTGCCATACCTTTTACCGTACCACTCCCACGACGCCGGCGGCTCTCACAACGTCGGCGACCTGCCCTCGAACGGCGTGGACAGCACGACAGTCGTCCGCGTGGACACCTTCGCCGCCTCGCGGATCCGCCGGAGCAGGTCTTCGAGGCCGAGCGGCGACGCGACCCGCACCAGCAGGATGTAGGACTCGTCGCCGGCCACCGAGTAGCAGGACTCGATCTCGGTGATGTGCTGGATCCGCTGCGGGTAGTCGTCGGGGGCGGCGGGGTCGTTCGGGGTGAGCGAGATCAGCGCGGTGAGCGGGAGGCCGATCTGCTCGCCGTCGAGCCGGGCGGTGTAGCCGAGGATGACGCCGCGCTGTTCGAGGCGGCGCACCCGCTGGTGCACCGCCGACACCGACAGCCCGACCCGTTCGGCGAGATCGGTGAAGCTGCGCCGCCCGTCGGCGGCCAGCTCCTGCACGATCGACTGGTCGAGCGGTTCCAGCGGGCCGCTCATGCCGTCGCCTCCTCTGGGAGTTTCCCGCCGGCTGCCGGGAAGGGAACGGCGATGATCCGAACCGCGCTCATGCGTCCAGCACGACCAGTTCGTGCGGCCGGGTGTTCACCGGCTCGACGCCCGACTCGGTGACGAGCACGATGTCCTCGATCCGCGCGCCCCAGCGGCCGGGCTGGTAGATGCCCGGCTCGACGCTGAAGGCCATGCCCGCCTCGAGCGGCAGCGCGTTGCCCGCGATGATGTAGGGCTCCTCGTGCACGTCGAGGCCGATGCCGTGGCCGGTGCGGTGGATGAAGTACTCGCCGAACCCGGCGGCGTCGATGACGTCGCGCGCGGCCTTGTCGATGCTCTCGGCAGTGGCGCCGGGGCGGACCGCGTCGACCGCGGCCTGCTGCGCGCGCTGCAGCACGGCGTAGGTCTCGGCGACGTCGGCGTCGCGGGGCTCGCCGATCGAGTAGGTGCGGGTGGAGTCGGAGTTGTAGCCCTCGGGCACCGGGCCGCCGATGTCGATCACGACGACGTCGCCGCGTTCGATGACGCGCTCGGACACGTCGTGGTGCGGGCTGGCGCCGTTGGGGCCGGAGCCGACGATGACGAAGTCGGCGTGCGTGTGGCCTTCTTCGACGATGGCGGCGGTGATGTCCGCGCCGACCTCGGCCTCGGTGCGGCCCGCGCGCAGCCACTCGCCCATCCGGGCGTGGACGCGGTCGATCGCCGCGCCCGCCTTGCGCAGGGCGTCGATCTCCGCGGCGTCCTTGCGCATCCGCAGTTCGCGCACGATCGGGCCGGCCAGGGTCTGCTCGGCGTCGCCGAACGCGGCGCGCAGGGACAGCACGTGCAGCGCCGGGGTGAAGTCGCTGACCGCGATCCGGCCGGGCTTGCCGAGCCGGTCGGCGACAAGCCGGTAGGGGTCGTCGCCGTCGACCCACGTGAGCACCTCGACGCCGAGTTCGTCGGTGGGCACGCCCGCGTAACCGGGGGCCTCGAGCTTCGGCACGACGAGCGCGGGGGTCCCGTCGGCGGGCACGACGAGGGTGGTCAGCCGCTCGAAGGAACCGCCGGCCTGGCCGAGCAGGTACCGCAGGTCGGACCCGGGCGCGACGAGCAGCGCGTCGGTGTCGGCGGCGGCGGCCGCTTTCGCGGCGCGGTCGAGACGGGCGCGGAGCGCGGCGGCGTCGGGAGCGGGCGTGTTGAGGGATCGGCTCGACATGACGCCGAGCCTAGTACCGGCGTCCCGGCGCAGCCCGCCCGTCCTCCCCAACCCGGCGCGCCGCCTGGGTCATCCAGCCGAAGTCCCGCGCGGACGGCCGAATCTCGGTCCGTGAAGGGCTCCTTGAGGGAATCAGATTCCCTCAAGGAGCCCTTCACGGACCTTGGCCGTCGCGGACGCGCCCGGCGCCGGATTCGGGGCAACGCGGGCCGGACGTGGCAGGCTGTGCGGGTGACCGGACCACTCGCTCTCCTCGATTCCGCGAGCCTCTACTTCCGCTCGTTCTACGCGCTGCCCGATTCGATGACCGCGCCCGACGGGACGCCGGTCAACGCCGTGCGCGGGTTTACCGACACGATCGCGCGCATCCTGACCGACCGCCGTCCGTCGCGGCTGGTCGCCTGTCTCGACGCGGACTGGCGGCCGAAGTTCCGCACCGATCTGCTGCCGAGCTACAAGGCGCACCGGGTCGCCGAGGCCGGGGACGGCGGGGCGGACGTCGAAGAGGTGCCCGACACGCTGACCCCGCAGGTGCCGATCATCCTGGACGTGCTGGAGGCGTTCGGGTTCGCCGTCGCGGAGGCGGCCGGGTACGAGGCGGACGACGTGATCGGCGCGCTCGCGACCCGGGAGAAGGACGCGCCGGTCGAGGTGATCACCGGCGACCGGGACCTGTTCCAGCTGGTGCGCGAGGAGCCGACGCCGACGTCGGTCGTGTACGTCGGCAAGGGCTGGGCGAAGGCGGAAGTGCTGGGACAGCGGGAAATCGCCGAGAAGTACGGCGTTCCGGTCGACCACGCCGGGCCCGCTTACGCCGACATGGCCGCGTTGCGCGGCGACCCGTCGGACGGGCTGCCGGGTGTGGCCGGGATCGGCGAGAAGACCGCGGCGAAGCTGATCACGCAGTTCGGGTCGCTGGAGGAACTCGTCGCCGCGTCCTCGGCCGGGGATTCGCGCGTGCCGTTGAAGACCAGGCTGCGGCTCTCCGACGCCGCGGATTACCTGGCCGTCGCGCCCACGGTGGTGCGGGTCGCGGTGGACGCGCCGGTCGAGCAGTCCGGGCCGGACGCGGTGCCGACCGCGCCCGCCGATCCGGAGCGGGTGGCGGAGCTGGCCGAGCGCTGGAACCTGGGCCGTTCGGTGGAGCGGCTTCTGGCGGCGCTGCCGGGAGCCTGACTGCAGCGGAGTGGTTCCAGCGCTCGGGCGAGCGCTGGAACCACTCCGGTCAGAAGTGCGTGCCGGTCCAGGGCTGAGTCCCGGTCTGGAACAGCGCGTCCACGCGGGCCAGGGTTTCCGCGCTCGCACCGGTGACCCGGCCCGACAACGCGAGCGGACCGGCTTGCCAAGCGCCGAGGTACAGCATTGCCAACGTGTCGACGTCGAGCTGCAGATCCGCTTCGTCGTCAGTGCGCTCGACGCCGTTGCTGCTGACCCGGTAGCGGCCGCGGTTGTCCGGCAGCATGCGGTCGTTCACCTCCAGCACCACCGGTTCCGGCGAGCCGTACGTGCGCGCGGCGAGCGCGGCCTGCACGTCGATCAACCGCAGCCACAGTTCGTCGTCGACGCCGGTCGTGTGCGCCCGGCGCGGGTCGACGAGCAGCAGACCCACCGGGTCGTCCACCGGACGGTTGCGCGCGTGCACGACCTCGATCAGGTCGACCGACAGCAGGAACCGCCACAGCCCGGCCAGCGCTTCCGGGGTCGCCGCGTGCAGTTCGTGGACTTCGAGCGCGGCGCCGCGCTCCGGGTCGAGGTAGCTGTTCTGCGGCACGACGTGGAACACGGCGAAGCCGTCGTCGCCGTTCGGTCCAGTGTGGACAGCCACGCGGTGGTTGCCGCCGTCCGGGTGGAGGTGCCAGTCGAACGCGATCGGCCACCAGAGTTCCGGGCGGGCGATCAAACCCGGCCGGTGGGTGTCGATCCGTTGGTACAGCGAGGGAATCGTCGCGATCGCGTCGTCGGTGGTGAGCAGCCGGACCCGGCCGGGGAGGTCGACGCTTTCGCGCAGCGGGGCCGGTTTCTTGATCTGCAGGGTGGCCATGCGGGTCGCGACGCCGTAGCCGTAGCGGCCGTAGATCAGCGCTTCGCTCGCGTGCAGCGCGGCGACGACGTGGCCGCGTCGCACGAAGTCGTGCAGTTGCCGGTCCATCATCGCGGTGAGCACGCCGCGGCGGGTCCAGTCGGCGCGGACGCCGACGCCGTCGACCGCGGCCATCGGCACCGCGGAGCCGCCGGGGACGGTGAGCGTGGTGGCGAAGGAGCTGGCGATGCCGATGGCTTCGCCGTCGTGGAACGCTCCGGTCCGGCCGTCCGCCGTCCAGGAACCGCCGACCTTCGCCCAGCGCTCGTCCGAGGGCGGGTTTCCGTGCAGGGAACGCACCAGAAGGTCGAAGGTCTCGCGGCTTTCGGCGTCGGTGATCTGGCGTACCACGTAGTCGCTCATGACCCGATTGAACCAATGCCGCCGCCGCGCGGCCATCGGTTTTACCGCGGCTGATCTACTGCGGCGGGTCGACGCGGTACTTGCCGTCCGCGCCGGTCACCGTGATGGGGACGTGTTTCGTCGCGCCCGCGATGTCCACAGTGCACTGGAACCGCGAGCCGTCGGAGACGGGCTGCCGGTCGGGGCAGGACACCGTGCCGACGTTCGCCATCTTGTAGTCGGTGGTGAGCAGCCGGGTGACGGCCGAGGCCATCACCCGGGAGTCGAACACCCGCATCGCCTCCGACGAGCTGGGCGCCGACGACGACGCGACGCCCGGCTCCGCGGGGCTGTTCGGCGTGACCGTGACGGTGTGGACCGGAGGCGGGGGCGTCCCGCTGTCGCAGCCCGCGGCGGCGAGCATTCCCAAGCCGCACAACAGCAGCACCGGCACGGCGCGCATCAATCCCGCTCCTCTGCGCGAAACGTCTGGTCAACGGTCAGAAGAACGTACCGCACCACACCGATTCGCGCGTGCCGAAGAGAACGTCGGCGGCCTCGGGCGCGGCCGGGTCGAGCACCTCGATCCGGCCGGTGGCGGCGAGCGCCGACGCGCGCCACGTGCCGAAGTAGAGCATCGCGAGCGTGTCCACGGAGAGCCGCAGCGCGGGCTCCGCGTCCGTGCGCGAGGCGCCGTCAGGCCCGACGAGGTAGCGGCCGTCGTTGCCCGGCAGCGATCGGTCGACCACTTCGAGCACGACCGGTTCGGCCGGGCCGTAGGTGCGGGCGGCGAGTGCGGCTTGCACGTCCACCAGCCGGAGCCAGCATTCGTCGTCGGTGCTTTCGGTTTTCGCCATCCGGGGGTCGGCGAACAGCAGCGCGTGCGGTTCGTCGAGCGGGCGCATCGCGAGGACGATCTCGTCGACCAGGTCGACCGACAGCAGGAACCGCCACAGCCCGGCGAACGCGTCCGGGTTCGCGTAATGGAACGCCATCACGTTCAGTTTGGCGTGTTCGTTGGAGTCTTCCTCGACGTAGTAGGTCAGGAAGCCGTCGTCTCCGTCGGGGCCGCGGTGCACGGCGGTCTGGAGCAGTTTCGCGCGGCGGCGCAGCGATGCCTCGTGCCCCGGCCAGTAGACCTCGGACCGGGTCATCGCGGCGACGCGGCCCATCGCGGTCGCGGCGTACAGCTCCGGCCACTTCGGGGCGGCCTCGTCGACGCCGAGGACGGTGACCTCTCCCCCGGCCGGCACATCCGGGCGCAGCTGCGCGCGGTGCCGATCGACCACGACCCGCTTGGCAAGGGTCGCGACCCCGTAGCCGTAACGGCCGTAGATCGCGCCTTCCGACGCGTACAGCAGCGCGAGCGGGACGCCTTGTTCGGCGAAGTCCGCCAACTGCGCGGCTTTCAGCGCGCTGAGCACGCCGCGCCGGGTGCGCCCGGCTCGGACTCCGACGCCGGTGACCGCGGCCAGCGGGAGCCGCGCTCCGCCGGGGACGACCATTTCCGCCGCGAAGGACCGGGCGGTGCCGACCAGGTGCGGTTCGAAGACGCCCCAGCTGCGTTCGGCCTGGTACGCCTTGGAGACGCGGTCCCATTCTTCGTCGGTGCCGGGCTGGACGTGCAGCGCGGCCCGGAACAGGTCCCAGGCCCCGCGCTGCTCGTCGGGACGGAGGATGCGGACGGTGCGGTCGCTCATGCCCCGATCATCGCCGGGGCGGCCCCGGGATCGCCACTGAATTGAATGGCGTCACTTGGCGGCGGGCGGCGAGACCTCGTAGTTGCCGTCGGTGCCCTTGACGGTGATCGGCACCTGCTGCGGTTTGCCGTTGATGGTGGCGGTGCACTCGAATTTCGCGCCGTCCTCCACCTTCTGCTCGGCCGGGCAGGTGACTCCGCTGACGCCCTGGATCTTGTAGGTGTCGGTGAGCATCTTCGCGACGTCGGTCTGCATCTGGTTGTTGTTGAAGACCTGGGTTTTGAAGAAGCCGGGCGCGACGAAGCCGAGAATCGCCACGACCGCCACCACGACGACGAGCGCGCCGATTCCGATGAACAGGCCCTTCTTCGACCCGCCCGAGGACTCCGGCGCTGCTCCGCCGGGCTGGCCGTAGTCGTACTGGCCGGGCTGCTGGCCGCCGTACTGCTGCTGCGGCTCCCCGTACTGCTGCTGGCCGTAGGGCTGTTGCGGCTGCTGCCCGTACGGCGGCGGCTGCTGGCCCCACTGGGGTTGCTGGGGCTGCTGCTGTTGGGGGTAGCCGCCGGGCTGCTGGCCGTACTGCGGGTCTTGACCGTAGGGCTGCTGCCCGTACTGCTGGGGCGGGTACGGCTGCTGCTGCGGCCCGCTCTGCGGGTACGAGCCGCCCGGCTGCTGCCCGTACTGCGGGTCCTGGCCGTAGGGCTGTTGCCCGTACTGGGGCTGCTGCCGCGGGTCGTTGCCGCCATACGGCGTGCTCATCGTTGGCCTCCGCCTTCGTCTGTCCGCACCCGCGGGCCGGGCCGGGGGTGTCGTGCGCGATCCAACCACAGGTCTGGACCTGGCACACGTGTCCGCGCGCAGTCGCTACTAAGGTGTGCCCTCGCGGTCATGCCGCGCCCGCGGCCACTACGCCGCGGCGCAGCGCCCGGACCGCTTGCGCCGCCGCGGAACCGACCGGGTCCTCCTTGCCGAGGACGTCGCGGATCTGGTCGAGCAGGTCGATGACCTGGCGGCACCAGCGGACGAAGTCGCCCGCGGACAGCTCCTGCCCGTTGGTCTCGGCCGCGGTGAGGACCTTCTCCAGCGATTCGCCGCGCGCCCAGCGGTAGACCGGCCACGCGAAGCCCGCGTCGGGTTCGCGGGTGCGGTCGAGGCGGTGGCGGCGTTCGTCCTCGGTGAGCTCGACCCACAGCCTGCTGGTTTCCTGCCACGCGCCCGGAACCGCGCCGCCGGGCAGCCGGGGTTCGCCCGCGGTGTCGCGGCGGGCTTCGAACACGAGCGTGGACACGACCGCGGCGAGTTCGGCCGGGCCGAGGCCGGTCCACACGCCGTGCCGGATGCATTCGGCGGCGAGCAGGTCGGATTCGCTGTAGAGGCGGGTGAGGCGGCGGCCGTGTTCGGTGACGCGGTCCTCGCCGTCGCCGGGGCGGACGTAGCCGCGTTCGCCGAGCAGCCGCAGGATCCGGTCGAACGCGCGGGCCAGGGAGTGCGTGGTGGCCGCGACTTTCCGTTCGAGCTGTTCGGTTTCGGCGGAGAGCCGCTGGTAGCGCTCGACCCAGCGGAGGTTGGCCTCGCGTTCGGCGAGGCCGTGGCACGGGTGGGCGCGCAGGGCGCGGCGCAGCGAGGCGAGTTCGGCGTCGTCGGCGGCCGCGGTGCGGCGGCGCTGGCGTCCGGGCAGGGCGATGCCGGCGTTGCGCAGCGACGAGGCGATGTCGCGGCGGGTCTTGGGCGAGCGCAGTTCGATGTGCTTGGGCAGCTTGATCCGGCCGAGCGCTTCGACCGGGGCCGGGAAGTCGGCGACCGACAGCGGCCCGGACCAGCGGTCCTCGGTGACGACGACCGGCCGCGGCTCGCGGATCGGGTCGAGGCCGGGGTCGACGACCACGGCGAGCCCGGCGCGGCGGCCCGCCGGGACCGGGATGACGTCGCCCTTGCGCAGTTTTTCCAGCGATTGGGCGGTTTCGGCGCGGCGGGACGAGGTGTTCTGCCGGGACAGGGTCTTCTCGCGGGCGGAGATCTGCGCGCGGAGTTCGACGTACTCGAGCATCTGCTCGAAGTCGCCGGAGATCGCGTCGGTGTACCCCTTGAGGGCTTCCTTGTTGCGTTCGATCCGCCGCGCGGTGCCGACGACCGACCGGTCGGCCTGGAACTGCGCGAAGGACTGTTCCAGCAGGTCGCGGGCCGCGTCCGCGCCGACCTGGGCGACCAGGTTGACCGCCATGTTGTAGCCGGGGCGGAACGACGAGCGCAGCGGGTACGTGCGGGTGGAGGCGAGGCCGGCGACGGCCTTGGGATCGACGCCGGGCTGCCAGGCGACGACGGCGTGGCCTTCGATGTCGATGCCCCGGCGGCCGGCGCGGCCGGTGAGCTGGGTGTATTCGCCCGGGGTGAGGTCGACGTGCGCCTCGCCGTTGTATTTGACGAGCCGTTCGAGCACGACGGTGCGGGCGGGCATGTTGATGCCGAGCGCGAGGGTTTCGGTCGCGAACACGACCTTGACCAGGCCGCGGACGAACAGTTCCTCGACGGTTTCCTTGAACGCGGGCAGCAGCCCGGCGTGGTGGCCGGCGAAGCCGCGTTCGAGCGCCTCGCGCCATTCCCAGTAGCCGAGGACGCCGAGGTCGCCCTCGGGCAGCTCGGCGGTGCGGGCGTCGACGATCCGGCGGATTTCCTCGACCTGTTCGGGGCCGTTGAGCCGCAGGCCGGAGCGGACGCACTGGGCGACGGCGGCGTCGCAGCCGGCGCGGGAGAAGATGAACACGATCGCGGGCAGCAGCCCGGCGTGGTCGAGCCGTTCGGTCACGTCGACCCGGGACGGCGGCCGGAACCTCGGCCCGCGCGGCGGGGCGCCGCGGCGGCCGCCGCGAGGCCCGCGGAAGTTCGGCGCGAACCGGCCCATGTCGTCGGTTTTGCGCAGCAGAGTGGGGTTGATCCGCAGCTGCTCACCCGGGTCGGCCTCGTTCTGGCCGGCGAACAGGTCGAGCAGCTGGTTGCCGACGAGCATGTGCTGCCACAGCGGGACCGGCCGGTGCTCGTCGACGACGACGGTGGTGTCGCCGCGGACCTCGACGAGCCATTCGCCGAATTCCTCGGCGTTGCTGACGGTGGCGGACAGGCCGACGACGCGGACGTGCTCGGGCAGGTGGAGGATCACTTCCTCCCAGACCGCGCCGCGGAAGCGGTCGGCGAGGTAGTGGACCTCGTCCATGACGACGTAGCCGAGTTCGGGGATCGAGGAGCTGCCCGCGTAGAGCATGTTGCGCAGCACCTCGGTGGTCATGACGACCACCTGGGCGTTGCCGTTGATCGAGGTGTCGCCGGTGAGCAGGCCGACGGCGTCGTTGCCGTAGCGCTCGACGAGGTCGGCGTACTTCTGGTTGGACAGCGCCTTGATCGGCGTGGTGTAGAAGCATTTGCGGCCCTCGGCGAGGGCGAGGTGGACGGCGAACTCGCCGACCACGGTCTTGCCGGCTCCGGTGGGGGCGCAGACCAGGACGCCGTGGCCCTCTTCGAGCGCTTCGCAGCCGCGGATCTGGAAATCGTCGAATTCGAAGGCCGATTCGGCGGAAAACCGGGTCAGCTGGGGGTGCTTGGCGCGGCGACGGGAGGCAGCGTAGGCCTCGGCCGGCGATGGTGAAGGGCTAGTGGCCACCCGGTCAGGGTTTCATATGCCACCGACATTCCGCACGCGGCGTGCGGGAACGCCCTCGCGAGCGCCGGCACTCACGACCGCCTGGGACTCAAGGGGCACGGCTGGGGCGAGGTCGAAGAACCCCACGTGCCCGCGCTGGCTGTTCGCAGCCAGCCCTGCGACCTAAAAGACGTGGTCCGTGAGGGGAACCCTCAGGGACTCTGAGTCCCTCAGGGTTCCCCTCACGGACATCAAGAACCAGCCGCATGGTGACGGGTCCGCCATTTCGCGGCGGTCGGTGCGGCCGCACCGCTCAAGTCCCAGGCGTGGGCACCAGGGCTGAGTACGGGGGTCGTGAGTGCCGACGCAGGTGAGAACCGGCACCGCCGCTCACGAGACAACAGTGAGCGCGGAGGGCACGCAGACCGCTTCGACCGGCGCCTGGCCTTGGTCTTCGCCGTCGGCGTAGACGGGCCAGCCGGGTGCTTCGATGCGGAGGGTGCGGGTGCGGAAGGTTTCGACGCTGGGCTTGTGCACGTGTTCGCCGGTGCGCAGGTGCGGGAGCATCCGCAGCAGGCGGGCGCGGCCGGGGGCGCCGATGACGGTGACGTCGAAGAGCCCGTCGCCGGGGTCGGCGTCGGGGCAGATCGGGATGCCGCCGCCGTAGTACGGGGTGTTGCCGACGGCGATGAGGCTCGTGTCCCCGGAGAGGACGCCGTGGTCGGTGTGCACGACGATCGGGCTGGGCCGGAACGCGGCGAGTTCGGCGAGGATCGCCAGGTCGTAGCGGCGGGGCCCGGCGGGCCAGCGCATCGCGTTCGCGCGGGCGTTGACGGCGGCGTCGAATCCGGCGCAGAGCACGGTGGAGAACCAGGTGTCGCCGGCGCGGCCGAGGTCGACGCGGCGGCGGCGCCCGGCCTTCAGCGCTCTCGCGAGGGCGTCGGTGGCGGCGCGCGGGTCGGCGGGGATGCCGAGGGCGCGGGCGAAGTCGTTGCCGGTGCCGGAGGGGACGAGGCCGAGCGCGACGCCGTGGTCGGCGCAGAACTGGACGCCTTGGTGGGCCGCGCCGTCGCCGCCGAGGACGATGAGCACGTCGAGGCCCTCGGCGTGCGAGGAGCGCATGAGCGCGCGGGATTCCTCGACGCTGGTGGCGGTGAGGAGGTCGAGCCGGTCGACGGCGGGCCGGAGCCGCGCCGCGACGGCTTCGGCGATGCGGGCGGCCGCGCCGCGACCGGAGGCCGGGTGCACGGCCAGTGCTGCGTTCAGGCCCACGGTCAGGTGATGTCGTCGGTCGAGTTGGAGCGGCCGGTCGACGGGCTCTGCGCGGTGGGTTCTTCGCCGTCGGCGGTGCTCGGGGTGTAGTTGAACGGCGCGGCCTCGTCGTCGGCGAGCTGGTCCCAGCCCTCGTCGTGGCGGCCGCGGTCGAGCTTGCGGTCGTGGAAGCGGGCGATCTGGATCGACAGCTCGAACAGCAGGGTGAGCGCGCCGGCGAGGCCGAGCATCGAGAACGGGTCCGAGCCGGGGGTGGCGAACGCGGCGAACACGAACAGCGCGAACACGAGGCCGCGGCGCCACCGCTTGAGCTGCTGGTATTTGAGCACGCCGACGCGGTTGAGCATCACCACGAGGAGCGGGAGCTCGAAACTGACGCCGAAGATCACCAGCAGCGACAGGATGAAGGAGATGTACTTGTCCGCGGTGAGCGCGGTGACGAACTGGTCCTGGCCGAAGCCGGCGAGCAGCGCCAAGGCGTGCGGGACGAGCAGGTAGGCCAGCACCGCGCCGGCGGCGAAGAGCACCGAGGCGAAGCTGACGAAGATCATCGCGTACCGGCGCTCTTTGGCGTAGAGGCCGGGGGCGATGAACGCCCAGATCTGGTAGAGCCAGGCGGGCGAGAGCAGAACCGCGCCCGCCGCGACGCCGACCTTGAGGCGGATCATGAACGCTTCGAACGGAACGGTCTGCAGCAGGCGGCAGCCGGGCTGGTCGCCGGCGAAGCGCTGCGAGGCCGGGATGGCGCAGTACGGGTGCGTCATGATGTCGCCCAGCGACGGGATCGGGCCGAGCCGCTGCTCGAACCAGATGAACCCGAAGATCGCGCCGACGACGATGAAAACGACCGCCCAGCCGAGGCGGCGGCGGAACTCGTAGATGTGCTCGATGAGCGTCATCGTGCCGTCGGGGTTTTTCCGGCGGCTGCGCCGGGTCCGCTTGCTGGACCGGCTTCCGTTGCCGTTGGCGGCTTCCGCCACTGGTCGTTCCGTTCTCGTCAGAGCCCGCCGCGGCGCGCCGCACCGGCGCGCCGCCGTGGACCGGGGACCGGGTGGTGCGCGCGGAGGGTCAGCTCGCGTTCTTCTGCGGCTGGTCGGCCGGGGCGGCCGCCTGCTGCTTCTTCAGTTCGTCGAGCTGGCGCTGGAGGTCGGCGACCTGCTTGTCCTGCGCGGTCTGGGCGGGAGCGGGGGCGGCGATGTGCCGGGTGTCGGCGGACTCGGCCTCGGCTTCGGCCTTCTGCTCGCCGGTCAGGTCCTTGGTCTCGGCCTTGAAGATCTTCATGGACTTGCCGATGGACCGGGCCGCGTCCGGGAGCCGCTTCGCTCCGAACAGCAGAACCACCACGAGCACCAGAACGATGATGTGCCACGGCTGCAGCGCGTTCATGGTCGTCTGCCCTCCTTGTCTGGGGTCTGTGCTGATGTTACTTGTTGCCGGCCGCCGGGCGGCGTTCGGCCACGGCCACACGGAGTGCCGCGGACCGGGCCCGGATGAGTCCGGTCCGGTCGTGGGTGTCCGCACTTACCATGCTCATGGTGCGGCGGAAGCGGCGCAAGACTCCGGCGGTCCGTACCAGCAGCAGGGCCAGGACGAGCAGGCCGGCCGCGAGCAGCACATAGACGGGCAGGTACGGCACTTAACCACCTTATCGGTCGGAGATGGACGCGAGGTGACGGGCACGCGCCACGGCGTCGGCCGCTCGGCGACCGACTGCCTCGGCGAGTGTGGCGGGGCTCTCCACCTGGGCTTCCCCGCCGAGGCTGAGCACGAGCCGGACCATCCAGGGCTCGTCGCTGTAGCGCATGGCGATGCGCAGCCGTCCGCCGTCGAGTTCGTCGAGTTCCTCGCAGGGGTAGTACTCGGCGACCCAGCGGGCGTCGGGGTCCAGGACGAGATGGGCGACCCGCTGATCGGGACGGGCGGAGAAGACGCCGTCGGACAGGTCGGTGGGCCGCGCGTGGGCGGGCGGAGCTGCGGGTTCGTCCAATACGGTGAGCGCGTCCACCCGATCGAGGCGGAACAGCCGGACGCCTTCGACGCGCCGGCACCAGGCTTCGAGGTAGCCGACGCCTTGGACGATGACGAGCCGCATCGGGTCGACGGTGCGTTCGGTGATCTGGTCGCGCGACGCGGTGTAGTAGCGCATCCGCAGCGCGCGGCCTTCCTGCAGCGCGCCGGACACGGTCTCGCGGGTGCGGGCGGCGCGGGCTCCTTCGCGCACTCCTCCCCCGACGACGACTCCCGCCGGGCGGGCTTGTCCGGCGGCGTCCTCGATTTTGGCAATCGCGCGCCGGACCGCGTCGCCGTCGGCCACGCCCGGGGTTTCGGCGAGCGCGCGCAGCGCGACCAGGAGCGCGGTGGCTTCGCCGCCGGTGAGGCGCAGCGGGCGGCTCATCCCGGCGTCGTGGGTGACGACGATGGTGTCGCCTTCGAAGGACAGGTCGATCAGGTCGCCGGGCCCGTAGCCGGGCAGGCCGCACATCCACAGCAGTTCGAGGTCTTTGCGCAGCTGGCGCGGGGTGACGTCGAAGTCCTGGGCCGCTTCGTCGATCCGGATGCCCGGGCGGGCGAGCAGGTAGGGCACGAGCGCGAGCAGTCTCGGCATGCGTTCGCCGGAAGCGCTCATCGCACGCTCCCCTGTCCCGTGCGGGCGAGCACGGCCTCGTGCCGGTGCTGCACGGACTTGGCCAGCACGTCCGGTTCGAGCACGAGCACGTCCGGCCCCTGCGCGGCGATCCAGTCGGCGGCCGATTCCGGGAAGTACAGCCCGATCTCGATCACGTCGCCTTCCTCGCCCGCGACGATCTCGCGCCCCACCACGTCCCCGCGGCGGCGCACCCCCGCGGCCCGCCCGTCCGCGATCCACAACCGGGCGGTGGTGACGGGAGCCGGATCCTCGCTGCCGCCGGTCACCGACACCAACTGCATCAAATTGACGCCCTCAGGCCTGGCGACCGCACCCGGCTTCCCGATCGCGACAACCTTCCCGGTAACCCGAGAAAGCCGAAAACAGCGAGACGCGTCGCGATCCCGGTCATGCCCGACGACGTACCAACGAGCCCGCCAGGACACGACCCCCCACGGCTCGAGCGTGCGGATCCGCCGCTCCGGCGACCCGCTGCGCCGATACTCGAATCGAACCGCCTGCCCGGCCTGGACAGCGGCCAGCATGGGCGCGAACGCCGGCTCCGCCCGCACCCGAGGCTCGATCACCGTCGGAGCCTGGTCGTCGACCTCGACCCCAGCCGCTCGCAGCTTCACCAACGCACCCTGCGCCTGCCCGGTCAGCTCCGGCGAATCCCAAAGCCGAACCGCGAGCCCCACCGCCGCCGCCTCGTCCGGCGCGAGGTCGATCTCGCCGAGCTCGTAGTCGCGCCGGGCGATCCGATACCCCTCGACCGGGTCGAAGACGGAGTTGCGCCCGGTCTCGAGCGGAATCCCCAGTTCGCGCAGCTCGGTCTTGTCCCGCTCGAACGTGCGGAAAAAGGCGTCGTCACTGGCCGCCTCGGCGTACCCCGGAACGATCCCGCGGATCCGCTCCGCGGTGAGGTACTGCCGGGTGGAGAGGAGGGCCAGCACAAGATTGACCAGCCGTTCGGCGCGTGCGGTGGACACCAGACGACTCTAGCTCTCCCCGCTCCCCGCCATCGCGAGGTCCGCCCCGCGCGCGTCGCGCCTGGTCAGCCCTTGGTTGGCGCGAACGGACCCTCCGCACCCGCCCGGTCACCCACCGCCGTTCCCCTCGCGCACTGCCCCCGGATCGGGTTCCCTCCTACGGAACCAACTTCGCCACGCGCCCCTTGACCCCACTGGCCCAACATGCCCCGGACCACGTGCAATCAACGGTGTCAAAACTGCCCGTATCGAACGAGACCCAATGCCGTCCCCCGTCGCGGCTGAGATCACTCCCACCAGGTCCCACAGCGAGCACCGTCCCACCACGCCAAGCAAGCCCGGACCGATACCCAGCAGGATGCTCCGGCGGCGTACGCCAGCTGCGCCCACTGTCGCGGCTCATCGCGACCGCCGGTCCAGGCGCAGTCGGATTGGCGTAGTCCCCGCCAATCGCGACGCCCTGCCACGGCGTACGGAACGCCACCGCGAACACCCCAGCCGACGCACTGCTAGGCAACGGCGTCACCGCAGCACTCCAGTGCCGCCCACCATCACCAGAGTGCAAAACGCGCGCGTGCGCCCCACCACCAGTAGCAAGCCACGCGTCAAACGGCCCAGACGTAGTGATGCACTGCCCGCTGGCAGCAAACCCGGCCTCTCCAGGCTCCGCAGGCGGAAACGCATCGTCCGGAACCTGCCGCCAACTGCGCCCGCCATCAAAAGTGGCCTGCACGCGGAACTTCCCGTTGACCGGATCGCTCATCGCAAGCCCGCGCCAAGGATCGAAGAAGGCCAAGCAGTCGTAGAACGCAGCAGAATCAGGATTGCTGAACGTCTGCCGCCAGCTCTTCCCGCCATCGTCAGTGCGATAGACCCGGGAATCCGCCCCAGGCCCGATCGACAACACCACGGCATGGTCAGCATCGAACGCCTCGATATCGTGAAACTCGAGCTTCCCAGCATCCGGCGGCCCGACCGACAGCCAACTGCTCCCACCGTCAACCGTCCGCAGCACGGCACCTTGGGTGCCGCTGACCCATGCCACCCGCTCACTAACCGCAGACAACCCACGAAACTGCGCAGCGGTACCCGTAGGCAAAAGCCGCCACGACGGCGGCGAAGAGGCCGCCGCAACCCCGCCCAACCCCACCGACAGCACCGCTATCAGAACCAGAACCGCCCGAAACCCACGCATGCGCAGATCCTGCCGCACCACCCCGACAACTTTCGTCGGTTCTCTCCCACGCAACCACGACTTCCGCGACCCAGGCCCAGCCCTGACCGCTCACTCGCCCACCACGCGGGATCGCGCCGGCGTTTGGGGGCTGCCCGGCGTGACAGGCCGAAGGCCCCTCACGC
>NZ_JBHZAG010000142.1:0-16380 GCF_042754125.1 Amycolatopsis sp. NPDC059235 | reverse complement strand
TGTCAAGGCGGGAAAGATGCCTTGACAAGCACCCGCCGCCCGTGTTTTTGGCTTCGTATCCGGGTTGTGGGGGTCTGGGTGCCCCCGTGCGCGGCTTGGGGTGGGGGCGCTGAAGTCCGTGAGGGGAACCCTGAGGGACTCAGAGTCCCTCAGGGTTCCCCTCACGTACGGTCGTTGTCAGCGGCCTTGGAAGTTTGGCTTGCGTTTTTCGGTGAAGGCTTTGGGGCCTTCCTTCGCGTCTGCGGAGGCGAAGACTTCGATGCCGTACTTGGCGTCCAGTTTGAAGGCGTCTTCCTCGTGCATGCCTTCGGTGTCGCGGATGGTCTTGAGAATCGCGCGTATCGCGAGGGGGCCGTTGTCGTT
Organism: Amycolatopsis sp. NPDC059235; assembly: GCF_042754125.1. Lineage (NCBI taxonomy): Bacteria > Bacillati > Actinomycetota > Actinomycetes > Pseudonocardiales > Pseudonocardiaceae > Amycolatopsis > Amycolatopsis sp. NPDC059235. Next base: position 16,017 of record NZ_JBHZAG010000142.1, on the reverse strand, counting down.
GATCAGGTCAGCGAGTTCTAGCGCGCGAGCCAGCGCTTGACCGTCGGGGACGACGTGGCCCACCAGGCCGATGTCGCGCGCCTCCGCCGCGGTGATGTGCCGGCCGGTGAGGAGGAGGTCGGCGGCGACGGTGTACGGGATTTGCCTGGGCAGCCGCACGGCCGAACCGCCCATCGGGAACAGGCCCCAGCGGGGTTCGGAGACGCCGAACTTCGCGCTTTCCGCGGCCACTCGGATGTCGGTTCCCTGCAGGATTTCCGTGCCGCCCGCGATGGCCGGGCCTTCGACGGCGGCGATCAGCGGCTTGGTGAGACGGCGGCCCTTCAGCAGGCCTTCGATGCGGCTCGGGTCGAAGGAGCCGTTCGAGAAAGACTTGTCGGGGGCGTTGCGGGACATGGATTTCAGGTCCGCGCCCGCGCAGAACGCTCCGCCGGCGCCAGTCAGGACGCAGCTGCGCACCTGGTCGTCCGAATCCACTCGGTCCCAGGCCTCGACCATGATCGAAAGCATCTCGCCGGTGAGGGCGTTGCGGGCTTCCGGGCGGTTCATCGTCACCACGAGCGTGTGGCCTTCGAGGCTGACGAGTGCGTGGGGTTCGGCCACCGGGGCCTCCTTAATAACGGGCCGGGGTCATTGCCCAGAACGATAACATGTTCTACTTTGGGTGCGTGGCACTCAACATCGCGGATCTACTCGAGCACGCCGTCGACGCCGTGCCGGAACGCGTCGCGGTCGTGTGCGGCGGACGCCAGGTCACCTTCGCGCAACTGGAGAAGCGCGCGAACCGGCTGGCGCACCACCTGGCCGCGCACGGCGTGGGACCCGGCTCTCACATCGGTGTCTATTCCCGGAACTCCATCGAGGCGCTGGAAGTCATGTTCGCCGCGTACAAGCTGCGCGCGATCGCGGTGAACGTGAACTACCGCTACGTCCACGGAGAACTCCGCTATCTGTTCACCAACGCCGACCTGGTGGCGCTGGTGCACGAGCGGCGCTACTCCGACCGGGTGGCGGCGGTGCTTCCGGAAACGCCGAAACTGAAACACGTTGTAGTCGTCGAGGACGGTTCGGACACGCCGTACGAGACGGGCGTCGAGTACGAGGCGGCGCTCGAAGGCGAGTCGGACGAACGCGACTTCGGCGAGCGCAGCGCCGACGACCTGTACATCCTCTACACCGGCGGCACCACGGGTTATCCCAAAGGCGTGCTGTGGCGGCACGAGGACATCTGGCGCGCGCTGGGCGGCGGCATCAACTTCGTCACCGGCGAGTACGTGCCCGACGAATGGACGCTCAGCGAACAAGGCAAATCCGGTTCCCTCGTGCGCCTGCCGGCCGCGCCGCTGATCCACGGAGCGGCGCAGTGGGCCGCGTTCGGTGCGCTGTTCACCGGCAGCCCGGTGGTATTCGTCCCGCAGTTCGACGCGCACGACGTGTGGCGCGCGGTGCAGGAACACAAGGTGCAGGTGCTGACGATCGTCGGCGACGCGATGGCCCGGCCCCTCGTGGACGCCTACCGCTCCGGCGAGTACGACGCGTCGTCGCTGGTCGCGGTGTCGAGTCACGCGGCGCTGTTCTCGCATTCGGTGAAACAGGAATTCCTGGAGATGCTGCCGAACGTCGTGATCACCGACGCGATCGGTTCGTCGGAGAGCGGGTTTACCGGAATCGGCATGGTGGGCAAGGATTCCGACCATTCCGCGGGTCCGCGCGTGAACTTCGGCAAGGATGCCATCCTGCTGGACGACGACGGCCAAGTGGTCGAACCGAAGCCTGGCGCGATCGGGCTGATCGGCCGCCGCGGCCACGTTCCGCTCGGCTATTATGGCGATCCGGAGAAAACCCGCACCATTTTCACCGAAGTGGACGGCGTCCGTTACGTCGTGCCGGGCGATTACGCGCGCTACGAGGAAGACGGCACGGTTACGTTGCTGGGCCGCGGATCGCAGTGCGTGAACACCGGCGGCGAAAAGGTGTATCCGGAGGAAGTCGAGGGCGCGCTGAAATCGCACCCGGACGTTTTCGACGCCTTGGTCATCGGCATCCCGGACGACCGGCTCGGCCAGCGCGTTGCCGCCGTCGTCCAGCCGCGTCCCGGCGTGCAGCCGGATCTGGCCGCGCTGGAAGCGCACGTGCGGACCGAGGTCGCCGGATACAAGGTGCCGCGCACGGTGTGGCTGGCCGAGGAAATCGGCCGTTCGCCGAGCGGGAAGCCGGACTATCCGTGGGCCCAGCGGTACGCCGCCGAACACGAACCCGCCTAGGAGGGCGCATGCGCACATCGTTGTGCGACCGGTTCGGCATCGAGGTGCCGATCTTCGGATTCACCCCGTCGGAACACGTCGCGGCGGCGATCAGCCGCGCGGGCGGCATGGGCGTGCTGGGCTGCGTCCGGTTCAACGACGCCGCCGAACTCGACGCGGTGCTGTCCTGGATGGACGAGAACACCGACGGAAAGCCTTACGGCGTCGACATCGTGATGCCGGCGAAGATCCCTTCCGAAGGCACCCAGACCGACCTGAACGAGCTGATCCCGCCGGGTCACCGGGCGTTTGTCGATAAAGTGCTGAAGGACCTCGCGGTCCCGCCGCTGCCCGACGACACCGACGAACGAGCCGGTGTTCTCGGCTGGCTGCACTCCGTCGCCCGGTCCCATGTGGACGTTGCGCTGAACCACCGGATCAGCCTCATCGCCAACGCGCTGGGCTCGCCCCCGACCGACGTCATCACCCGTGCCCACGACGCGGGCGTCCCGGTCGCAGCCCTCGCCGGAAAGGGCTCGCACGCGGCTCGGCACGTCGACAACGGCGTGGATCTCGTTGTCGCGCAAGGACATGAGGCAGGCGGCCACACCGGCGAAATCGCGACCATGGTGCTGGTCCCGGAAATCGTCGACGCCGTCGGCGACCGCGCCCCGGTCCTGGCAGCCGGAGGCATCGGCTCCGGCCGCCAGGTCGCCGCCGCGCTGGCCTTGGGCGCTTCGGGCGCGTGGATGGGCTCGTACTGGCTCGCGACGCAGGAATACCTCCAAACGATGCCCGAGTCGGAGGCGATGCAGAACGCCCTGGTGGAAGCGACCTCCGCGGACACCGTCCGGACCCGGATCTACACCGGCAAGCCCGCTCGCCTGCTGAAGACCCGCTGGACGGAGGCGTGGGCAGCGCCGGGCGCGCCGGAACCGTTGCCGATGCCGTTGCAGAACCTGCTGGTTTCCCACGCGCACAACCGGATCCACGCCGCCGCGGACCCGTCGGTGGTGTCGATGCCGGTGGGCCAGATCGTCGGCAGGATGAACCGGGTCCGCCCGGTGGCCGAGGTGATGGCGGATCTGGTGCAGGGATTCGAGGAGACGGTGTCCCGGTTGGACAAGATTCGCTGAGGTTCAGGCGAGGCGCTGCTTGATGAAGAGGGCGGCCCGGTCGAGGGCTTGCCCTGCTTCGTCGAGGGTGTCGGTGAAGGTGTGGAAGACGTGCGGGACGTCGGCGGTGATGTCGAGGATCACGTCGACGTCCGCGTCGCGCGCGCGTTCCGCTAGGCGGACCGAGTCGTCCAGCAGGACTTCGTTCGTGCCGACCTGCAGCAGGATCGGCGGGAACCCAGTCAGGTCGGCGTGGACCGCCGGGGCGAGCAGCGGCTGGGCGGGATCCGCGCCTGCCAGGTACAGCTCGCCGGTGCGGCCCATGCTTTCCCTGGTGAAGAAGGGATCGACGGCTTCCTTCGTCTCCATCGACGCCCCGGTGCGGGTGTGGTCCAGCCCCGGCGAGAACGCGACGATCCCGGCGGGCATCGGCAGCCCCGCGTCGCGGGCGGCCAGAGTCGTGGTCACGGCGAGGCCGCCGCCCGCGGAATCGCCCGCGAAGAGGATCGAGGACGGGTTGTTGTCCTCCAGCAAGCTCCGGTAGGCGGCGAGGCAGTCCTCGATCCCGGCCGGGAACGGGTGCTCGGGCGCTAGCCGGTAGTCGAGCGAGAGCGCGCGGATTCCGGTGCGCAGAACGAGATTCGCCGTTAGCGCCATCGCGGTATGCGGCGATCCCAGCGAGAACGATCCTCCGTGGAAGTACAGAATCGTGCCCGGCCGCTGTGTGGCCGGCGGTTCGACCAGGACTGATGGCCGCCCGGCGAGCGTGGCGCTGCTTTGCCGCGGCTCGGCGGGGACGGGAAACCCGCTCATCAACGCGGCGAACCCGGCCCGCATCTGCTCGACCGGCACCGGTCCGGCCCCCTTTGGTACCCGCCGCAGCTGCTCGTCGATCGCGCGGCGCTGTTCCCTGCTCATCTGTGCTCCTGAAGATTCTGCGGAAGTATATTCCGAGGCATGTAGTGTTAGACTATATGCCGTGGCAGGTACTTCGGCAAACGAGCAGCTCTTCGACCATCTGGTGCGCTCCGAGACCCGGCTCTACAACGCGGTGGGGGAGCGGCTCAAGGCCGAGCACGGGATAGTCGCTTCGCAGTTCGAGTTCCTGCGGTATCTGGAGCGGCATCCGCAGTCGCGGGTCGCGGACCTGGCGGTGAACTTCGCCATCGGCATCGGGGCGACGAGCAAGGGCATCGACCGCCTCGAAGCGCGCGGCTGGGTGCGCCGGGTGCCGAACCCGGAGGACCGGCGGTCGTCGCTGGTCGAGCTGACCCCGCCCGGCCGCCACCTGGCCGCGTCGGCGGGAGAGACGTTCCGCGCGGAGCTCGAGACGCTGATCGGCTCGGTGCTCGGAGAGGACCAGGCTGGGGCGGTCATTGCGGCACTCGCGGCGCTGCGGGGAGCTTTGGAGGAGCGGAACGCGGGACTTCCGGCGGGTTAGGGCTGGCAGACGAGCTGGAGGTGCGGTGCTCGCCCTGCCTCGCTGGTGGTGGGGCGGTGCGCGGGGCTTCCGGCGGGTTAGCGGGGCTGGTTGACGAGCTGGAGGCGCGGTGCGCGGGGTTTCTGGCGGGATGTCGGGGTTGTCTGGCGGGCTTGGTGTTGAGGTGCTTGCCGCGCGTGGGGCGGTGTTGCTGGACCGGAACGCGGGACTTCTGGTGGGTCGGCGGGGTTGTCTGACGATCTGGTGTTGCGGTGCTTGCCCTACTCCGGGGTGTTGGTGGGGCGGCGCGGAGTTTCCGGCGGTCAACTGAGGCTGGCTGACGGCTTGGTGTCGCGTGCTTTTCGCGCGTCAGGTGGTGCTCGTGGAGCGGCGCGCGGAGTTTCCTGCGGGCTAGCGGAGTGGCCGACGGCTTGGCGTTCTGGCACTGGCCCCGCTTCGGGGGTGCCGGCGGAGCGGGGACCCCGTCCCGGACTTCACCCCGCGCGACCAGAGACCCGGCGAACCGATGCTCGCGTGCAGCGTGCCCGATCCACCCTCGCGGTTCCCGGCCGCACCGCACCGGAAACGCCGCATCGGCCGAGTGCGGAACCCCAGCGGAGTCCCGCACCCGGCTCGGTGCGCAGTCAGAACGTCAGATCTTCCCGGCCGCCGACGCGATGTCCGAGGCGAACGAGCTCACCTCGGTGTACACGCCGGGTGCGTGCGCCCTGGCGCAGCCGTCGCCCCAGCTGACGATGCCTACCTGGATCCATTCGCCCGCTCCGTCGCGGCGGAACATCGGGCCGCCGGAGTCGCCCTGGCAGGTGTCGACTCCGCCGGTGTCGAGCTTGCCCGCGCACAGCTCCGCGTCCGGCTTCAGGTCGGCGTAGGACCCGCCTTGGGACTGGCACGTCGAGTCGTCCACGAACGGGACCTCGGCCTTCAGCAGGTAGCGCTGCTGCGCCCCGCCTTCCTGGGCCGCGCCCCAGCCGGCGATGGTGAACGTGCCGGAGTTGTTGTCGGCGTTCTTCGCGATCGGCAGGGTCGGAACGCCGCTCACCGGGCTCGCGAGCTTGATCAGCGCCCAGTCGCCGCCGGTGGAGTCGTACGTGGGGGAGCGGTAGACGTAGGTCGAGCGCACCTTTTTCGCGCTCGAACTCTGCAGATCGACCACGCCGAGCGTCGCGGTGATCGACGAGTCCGCTCCGGTGCGGTCGACGCAGTGCGCGGCGGTCAGCACGAGCTGATCGGTGTACAGCGCCCCGCCGCAGCCCATCGAAAGCCGGACCATCCACGGGAATTCCCCTTGGCCGGCGCGAGTCCCGCCGACGACCTGAGGCTCCGCGCCCGGCGACGGCGGCGTCGACGCCATGGCGGGCGTCGCCAGTCCGGCGGCGGCCGCGAGTGCTGCCGCGCCTGCCAGTACTCGCGTGAGCATGCTGAAGTTTCGCTTGTCGGCCAAGGGGATTGTCCTTCCGGTGTCCACTGTGGAGCTTCCGCTCCCTGGGGCGGGGAGGTGTCGTGCGGTGACGAATCGACTACACCAGAGCGACGGTAAGTGGACAACCAACTTTCTTCGGATCTTTCGGATTCTTCACCGGATCCGGCAGATTTCGGCACCGGAAACCGCGGTAAAAGCGGCTTTGACCTGGGGGTGGATGATTTTCGGAGTAACCGGTCGGGGGCGGAGCGAGGGGGACTTTCGCGCACCGGATACGGCGGCACCGGCCGGAACCCGTGCCAGAGAACAAAAACTCAGCTCGCAAGCCCTCGGCGACGCACGAAGTACGCCAGCACGCCCAGCCCCAGCACCAAACACCCGCTGAGCACCGAGGCGAGCGGCAAGCTGAACGCCAGCACCGCACACCCCGCCAACCCGCCAGCCGCGACCACCTTCGGCGCGGCCCCTTCGTCCCGGCGCAGCGTCAGCGCGGAAGCGTTCGCCACCGCGTAGTACGCGAGCACCGCGAAGGACGAAAATCCAATCGCACCACGCAAATCCGTCGTCGTGGCCAGCACCGCGACCACCACGCCCACCGTCAGCTCCGCCCGGTGCGGCGCCGAAAACCGAGGATGCACCGCGGTCAAAAACCGCGGCAGATGCCCGTCCCGCGCCATCGCGAGGGTCGTCCGCGAAACGCCCAGCACCAACGCCAGCAACGACCCCGACGCAGCCACCACCGCACCAACGCGAACCACCGGTGACAGCCACGGCACGGCGGCAGCGAGCGGATCGGGATTCGCTCCGATCCCGTCTGGCCCCAACGTCACCAGCAGCACCACCGCCACCACGGCGTACACCACGAGAGTCAGTCCTAAAGCGAGCGGAATCGCCCGCGGAATCGTGCGGGCCGGGTCGCGGACTTCCTCGCCCAGCGTCGCCAGCCGGGCATAACCGGCGAACGCGAAGAACAGCAATCCGGCCGCTTCAAGCACTCCGCCGCCGTGGAACGGAGTCCACGGAGAAACGTGCGTGCCGGAAAATCCGAAAACCGCGACCAGAGCAAGCACCACGAGAGTGATGCAAACGATCACCCGAGTAGCCAAAGCGGACCGGTGCACGCCCAGGTAATTCACGCCGGTGACCAAGCCGATCACACCCACCGCGAGCAAACTCCGCCAAGGCTGCCCGAGCCCGGGAGCGGCATACGCGACAACGGTCAGCGTCATCGCCGCACAGCTCGCCGTTTTCCCGGCGACGAATCCCCAACCCGCTATGTATCCCCAGAATTCACCGAGCCGAGCGCGTCCGTACACATAGGTGCCACCGGATTCCGGATACAGCGCGGCAAGCCGGGCGGAAGAAGTCGCGTTGCAGTAGGCGACTAACGCGGCCACGGCGAGCGCGGGCAGCAATCCCGAACCCGCGGCACGCGCAGCGGGAGCGAACGCGGCGAAAACGCCGGCGCCGATCATCGAACCGAGTCCGATGAATACGGCGTCAGCGAGGCCTAACCGGCGGGCCAACGGCATTGCGGGGGTCCTCCCGTGGGGTCAGTTCGCGAGACAGCGAACCACGCGCCGCGGGTCTGGCATAGGCTCGGGTCTCGTGCCCACGTCTTCGCCGCTGTCCCGCCTGTCCGCCGACGGACCGGTCCGCGACGGCATCCCGGATCACGGCCGAGTGCCGCGCTACTACGCCGTGAAGGTCGAACTGCTGGCCGTCATCGCCGAATTGGGCGAAGGCAGCGCGCTGCCCACGGAACGCGAGCTGTGCGAACGGTTCGAGGTGTCCCGCGCGACGGTCCGGCAGGCGGTGGGCGAGCTGGTGCTCGAAGGCAGGCTGTCGCGGCGGCAGGGGAGCGGAACGTACGTCGCCGCGCCGAAGCTGGTCCAGCCGCTCGCGCTCGTCAGCTACACCGAAGGCCTGCGCCGCCAAGGCATCCGGCCCGGTCGCACGCTGATCACGCTCGAACGTCGCGCCGCGGGCACCGGATTGGCCGCCGACCTGCGGATCGAACCGGCCGCCGAGGTGATTCACCTGGAGCGCGTCCTGCTCGCCGACGACGAGCGTGTCGGTCTCGAATCGACCTTCCTCCGCGCCGACAAGTTCCCCACGCTGCCGGAGGATTTCGACCCGGAGCAGTCGCTGTACGCGTTCCTGCGCGACGAACTGGGCGTCGTCTTCGACGGGGCCGAGGAACGCGTGGAGACCGTGCTCGCGACACCCCGCGAAGCGCTGCTCATCGGCACGAACCCGGCTCTGCCGATGCTGCTGATGCACCGCGTGTCGTGGGGTCCGGACGGCGAGCCGTTCGAGCGCGTCCGGTCGCTGTACCGCGGCGACCGGCTGAGTTTCGTCACGCGACTGAGCCGCGTCGAGTAGCTGTCACATCCGGCGTCGCCCCTTCGTTCCCTCTGCGTCGAACGGAGGGACAACCATGGACATCGCACTGTGGATCGCTCAGGCGGCGCTGGCCCTGCTCTTCGCCCTGTCCGGCGTGCTGAAGTCGACGATGTCGCGGCAACGGCTGATCGAGACCGGGCAAACCGGGGTGGCCGCGTATCCGATGCCGGTCGTGCGCTTCGCCGCGATCTGCGAACTCGTCGCGGTGGCCGGCCTGATCCTGCCGAGGCTGACCGGGATCGCCCCGGCGCTCACCGGGTGGGCGGCGATCGGCCTGGCCGTGGTGATGGTCGGCGCGATGGCGGGCCACGCCAGGCTGGCCGTCACCGAGCACCGCCCGGCGGAGTACCGCAACGTCGCGGCGAATGTCGTGATCCTGGCGGTATGCGTGTTCGTCGCGGCGTGCCGACTCTGAAGATAACGGAACGGTAACTCATCTGGTCCAATATTCGAGGCTGCTTCACCTGGCGTTCCCCGTGCCGACAGGCTCCGTTGAGCGCGGGCGGCGACTGTTGCGGCCGTGCGAATCATCATCGTTGGCGGCGGCGTGCTCGGCACCCAGCACGCCTGGCAGGCCGTGGAACGCGGCCACGAAGTCCTCCAGCTCGAACGCGAGCCGGAGGCGCGCGGAGCGTCCGTCCGGAACTTCGGGCTGGTGTGGGTCGGCGGTCGTGCGGCCGGTCCGGAGCTGGAGACGGCGGTGCGCGCCCGGGAGCTGTGGGAGCGGATCGGCGAACGCGTGCCCGCGCTGGGTTTCCGGCCGAACGGCTCGCTGACGGTCGTCCGCACGGACGCCGAGCTGGCTGTCGCGCAGGAGGTCGTCTCCGGGCCGGAGGCGGCTGAGCGCGGTTTCAAACTCCTCGACGCGAACGAGACCCGGGCGCTGAACCCGGCTCTGCGCGGCAACTTCGCCGGCGCGTTGTGGTGCGAGCGCGACGCGGCGGTCGAGCCGCGGACCGCGCAGCCTGCTCTCCGCGAAGCGCTCAAGGCGAGCGGTCGTTACCAGTGGCTGCCCGGCCGCGAGGTGCGGAATCTGACCGAAAACGGCGTCGTCGACGATCACGGCGAGCGCCACGAAGGCGACGTCGTGGTGTTCTGCACCGGCGCGTGGCTCGGCGGGCTGGTACGCGAGATCGCGGGCGAGATCCCGGTACGGCGGGTCCGGCTGCAGATGGCGCAGACCGAACCGCTGGACGAGCCGTTGCCCACCAGCGTCGCGGACGGCGACAGCTTCCGGTACTACCCGGCCTACCGCGGCGCGGCGCTCGACGCGATGAACGAAGGTCAGCCGCAGGGCGAAATCGCCGCGCAGAACGCGATGCAGCTGCTGATGGTACAGCGTCGCGACGGCTCGCTCACCATCGGCGACACGCACGAGTACGCGCAGCCGTTCTCCTTCGATGTCACCGAAGACCCGTACGAACACCTCGCCGAAGTGGCGGGCGCGTTGCTCGGCCGTCCATTGCCGAAGATCCGCCGTCGCTGGGCCGGCGTGTACGCACAGGCAACCGATCAGACCGCGGTCGTGCACCGGGAACGTTTGTCCGGCAACGCTTTCCTCGTCACCGGCCCCGGTGGCCGGGGCATGACCTGCTCGCCCGCAATCGCCGAAGACACCGCAAAGGAGCTGGGCTGGTGACCACCGAACTCGTCGTGCTCGACATGGCCGGAACGACCGTCGCGGACGACGGACTGGTCGAACGGGCTTTCACCGCCGCGATCGCCGCCGCCGGAGTGTCCGAAGAGGACGAACGCTACGCCGGAATGCTCGACTACGTCCGGGAAACCATGGGCCAGTCGAAGATCACCGTGTTCCGCGCGCTGCTCGGCGACGAAGACCTCGCCCAGCGCGCGAACGCCGAATTCGAAGGCTCGTACGGACGTCTGGTCGCGGCCGGGGAGTGCAAGCCGATTCCCGGTGCCGAGGAAACCATCCGCGGCCTGCGGGAGAAGGGCGTCCGCGTCGCGCTGACCACCGGCTTCGCGCCCACGACTCAGCGCGCGCTGCTCGACGCGCTCGGCTGGCACGACCTCGCCGACCTCGCGCTCGCTCCCGGCGACGGCGTGCGCGGCCGTCCGTATCCCGACCTGATCCTCGCTGTCGCACTGAAGCTGCAGGTCACCGACGTCCGCAACATCGCGGTAGTCGGCGACACCCCCACTGATGTCCGCACCGGCCTCGCCGCCGGCGCCGGAATCGTCGCCGGAGTGCTCACCGGCGCCGGCAACCGCGGCGAGCTGGAAGCCGCGCGCGCCACCCACGTTCTCGACTCCGTCTCCGCCCTCCCCGCCGTGCTCGATCTTGAAGGAGCCACCCAGTCATGAGAATCCGGAAAGCGACCGTCGTCGCTCTCGTCGCCACCCTCGCCGGCCTGCTGTCCGCGTGCGGCGGCACAGCGGGCGGTGCGTCCGGCGACCAGACCGTCACCGTGTACACCGCGGATGGCCTTGAAGACTGGTACAACGCCCGGTTCGCCGAGTTCAAGCAGCAGACCGGGATCACGGTCCAGGCGGTCACCGCCGGTTCCGCCGAGGTTGTTTCGCGCGTAGGCAAGGAAAAGGCCAACACCCAGGCCGACGTCCTCGTCACGCTCCCGCCGTTCGTGCAGCAGGCAGCGAAGGAAGGCCTGCTCGCGACGTCTGCGCCGAAGGGCGTCGACCAGGTTCCGGCCGCGCAGAAGGACCCGCAGGGCCGCTACTACGCGCTGATGAACAACTACCTCAGCTTCATCTACAACCCGCAGCAGGCGAACCCGGCCCCGAAGAGCTGGAACGATCTGCTCGACCCGAAGTACAAGGGCAAGCTCCAGTACTCCACGCCCGGCGAGGCGGGCGACGGCACCGCGGTGCTGCTGCAGGCCCAGCACGTGTTCGGCGACCAGGGCGCGCTCGAATACCTCGGCAAGCTGCAGGCGAACAACGTCGGGCCGTCGTCGTCCACCGGCAAGCTGCAGCCGAAGGTCGCGAAGGGCGAGGTGCTCGTCGCGAACGGGGACCTGCAGATGAACCTCGCCGAGATCGACAAGAGCGGCGGGTTCTCGGTGTTCTTCCCGGCCGACGCGCAGGGAAAGCGCTCCACCTTCGCGCTGCCGTACTTCGCGGGTCTGGTCAACAACGCGCCGCATTCGGACAACGCCCGCAAGCTGCTCGACTTCCTGTTCTCGCCGGAGACCCAGGCTAAGGCCAGCGACGCGTACGGCATCCCGGCCCGTTCCGACGTCAAGCCGCAGGGTCCCAAGGCGGAGAAGATCACCGCCGCGATGTCCGGAGTGGACATTTGGACCCCGGACTGGAACTCCGTCCTCGGCCGTCTCGACGCCGACCTCGCCGCGTACCGGAAGGCCACCGGACAGTGACTCCGGCAGTGGAGTTCCGCGGCGTATCCGTCCATTTCGGAGCGACGCAAGCGCTTGCCCCGCTGGATCTTTCGGTAGCGCGCGGCGAAACGCTGGCCCTGCTGGGACCGTCCGGCTCCGGCAAGTCGACCGCGCTCAAGGCGCTCGCCGGGTTCCTCCGGCCGAGCGCCGGGCGGGTGCTGCTCGACGGCCAGGACGTCACCGATCTGCCGCCGCATCGGCGTGGGCTCGGCGTGGTGGTGCAGAGTTACGCGCTCTTCCCGCACCAGCGGGTCGCCGACAATGTCGCGTTTGGACTGAAGGCGCGGAAGATGCGCCGCGCGGACGTGACGCAGCGCGTCGGCGAGGTGCTGGAACTGGTCGGGATGAGCGAGTACGCGCGCCGGTATCCCCGTGAACTGTCCGGCGGACAGCAGCAGCGGGTCGCGTTGGCGCGGGCGCTGGCGATCCGGCCGAACGTGCTGCTGCTCGACGAGCCACTGTCCGCATTGGACGCTGCGCTGCGCGAGGACATGGTCGCGGAATTGCTGCGGCTCAGGGCCGAATTGCCGGACACGACCCTGATCTACGTCACTCATGACCAGAGTGAAGCGCTCGCGCTCGCCGACCGGATCGCGGTGCTGCGCGATTCCCGATTGGTCGAACTCGGTCCGTGCGAACAGCTTTACCGCCGCCCGGCCACCGAGTTCACCGCGAGCTTCCTCGGCGCGGCGAACCTGATCCCAGTCGAATTGGTGCGCGCGGACGGCTCGGTCGCTACGGTTCGGCTGGCCGGGCGCGAGCTGTCCGCCGAACCGTCCGGCACGCTCCAGCCGGAGCGGCCGGTGGCGCTCGGCGTGCGGCCGCACCGGATTTCGGTCGGCGAACCCGGACCGGACACCTTCCCGGCGCTCGTCCGCGGCGTGCAGTGGCGCGGTTCCGGATACCGGCTCGACCTGCGGCTCACCGACGAGGTCTGCGACCTCCGCGCCGAGGTTCCGGACAGCCCGGTGCTGCCCGCGGTCGGCGACCGCGTCGGAGTGTCCATTCCGGACGGTTGCCCGCTGGTGGGGGTGGGCGGATGACCGGCCTCGCCCTCGGTACCGCCGCCCTCGCCCCGGCCCGTCGCGGCACGCGGCCCCGCCGGTACCGGATCGGCTGGCTGCTGCCGCCCGCGATCGTGGTCGCCGGATTCTTCGGTTACCCGCTGGTGCTGGTGATCCTGCAGTCGTTCACCGCGCAAGACGGCAGTTTCGGGCTTTCGGTGTGGACGCAAGTGCTGTCGTCGCCGGAATTCGGCCGCGCGGTGTGGCAGACGGTGTTGCTGGCCTTGGGCTCCACCGTCGGCTGCGTGCTGCTCGGCGGATTTCTCGCACTGGTCGTCGCGTTCGTCCCGTTTCCCGGCGCGACGCTGCTGGCCCGGCTGGTCGACACGGTGCTGGCGTTCCCGTCGTTCCTGATCGCGCTGGCCTTCACGTTCCTCTACGGCGGTGCAGGAGTCTTTGGCACCGCTGGTTTTCTGTACTCGCCATGGGGTGTTTTGCTCGCCGAGATCACTTTCTACACGCCGTTCGTGATGCGGCCCGCGCTCGCTGCGTTCAGTCAAGTTCCTTCGGCGCAACTGGATGTGGCGGCGAGTCTCGGCGCGCGGCCAGGCCGGGTGCTGTGGCGGGTCGTGCTGCCGGAAGCATTGCCGTCGCTCGCGTCCGGCGCGTGCCTGGTGCTGCTGTTGACGATGAACGAGTTCGGCATTGTGCTGTTCCTCGGGGCCAAGGGCGTCTCGACGTTGCCGATGCTGGTGTACGGCAAGGGAATCGTCACCTTCGATTTCCCGGCCGCGTCGGTGGTCGCGGTGGTGAACGTGGTGCTGTCGCTGGTGCTCTACACGGTTTACCGGCGAGTGGTCGGAAGGGGAGGCCGTCGTGCTGCTGTGGACGCGGCGTAGCCGGTTGCTGGTGTGGCTGGTTTTCGGGGTGGTTTTCCTCGGTGTAGTGGCCGCACCGCTGGTGATGATCGTGCTGGCGTCGTTCGCCGGGAGCTGGACGGGTGTACTCCCCAGCGGGCTCACCGGAGCGCATTACGCCGAGGCGCTGTCCGGCGAGACGTTCGCGAGCCTGTCGGTGAGCGTGCAGACCGGGGTGATCACGTCACTGGTCTCGGTGCTCATCGGGACCTGGGCCGCGCTGGCCGTCGACCACGCGCCGCCGCGGCTGCGCCGGATCGCGGATTCGCTGTTCCACCTGCCGATCGCGGTGCCGTCGGTGGTGCTGGGGCTGGCGTTGCTCGTGGCGTTCAGCCGGCCGCCGGTGGCGTTCAACGGGACGCGCTGGATCGTCCTCGCCGGACACCTGATGATCCTGCTGCCGTTTGCGTACAGCACGGTTTCCGCCGCGCTGCAACGCGTTGACCCGCTGCTCGCGCAGGCCGCGGCGAGTCTCGGCGCGCGTCCGTTGCGGGTGCTGCTGCGTGTCCGGTTGCCAGTGCTGTTGCCCGCGATGTCGGCTTCGGCCGGTTTGGCGCTGGCGATGTCGATGGGCGAATTGGGCGCGACGATGATGCTTTATCCGCCGGACTGGCGAACGCTCCCGGCGACCATTTTTTCCCTTACCGACCGGGGACAGGTGTTTCTCGCGTCGGCCAGCACGGTGCTGTTGCTGGTGGTGACGCTGGCCGGGGTGGTGCTGCTGGGGCTGGTGCGGGGGAAGGCTTCCGCTCGGTGAAATAGTTTTCGCGCGCGGATGCAACCTCCGGGGGCTTGATTCCGTCCGCGGTGCATGCGGACAACAGGGAAAATCGTGGGAGCGAGCGCGCTGCTGCTGACGGTCGCGGCGTGCGGGAGCAACGGGACTACAGCCGCGCCGGCTTCCTCCGGCCCGGCTTCGAGTTCGGTGTCGGTTTCCTCGCCGCCGCCGACCTCTTCTTCGCCGTCGGTCGCGCCGCCGCCGGCGTCCGGGCCGCCGAAGAGCCGTCCGACGCAGGGCGTGCCGCCTGGGGATACCGCACCTGCTGCCGGGCAGATCAACGCTTCGGCGCTTCCGGCTGGGTATCCGCACGACGTCACGCTCGCTGAGGGTGGCTCGGTGGTGGTGATCCAGGCGGAAGAGGGCGGATGCGACAAGCTCAGCGCGAAGGCTGGGGAGCAGACGGCTACTCAGGTTGTGGTGCTGGTGACGATTACCAAGCCGCCGCACGGGCAGATGTGTCCGATGCATGTGCGCGAGATTTCGTTGCCGGTGCGGCTTGCCGCGCCGCTGGGCGGGCGGGAATTGGTGTTGAAGCCGGGTCCGTGAAGATCGGGTGCAACCCCTCGGGGCGGTCGATCCGTCCAGGGATCATGAGGTACTCGACGAAGCTGATCGGAACGACACGACTGGCGGGCGCGGCACTGGTGCTCACGATGGCGGCCGCGTGCGGCAGTCCGACGAGCATGGCGAACGCACCAGCGTCCGGGACCGAGAGCGCGCCGCCGAGCGGCAGCGGCAGTGCCAGTGCCAGCGCCTCGACTCCGGTGCCGCCGCCGGGCAAACCCCAGTTCGACCCTCCGCAGGGGGCGGCGCGGGTTCCCGACAATCGGGTTGACGGGGCGGCGTTGCCTAAGACGTTTCCCAAGGAGGTTTATTCGGACAACGGGGGGACGGTGCTCGTGGTGCGGGCTGAGGAAGGGGGGTGTGGGCATGCGCTTGGGGAGGCTGTTGAGCAGAGTGCCCAGAAGGTTGTGGTGGATTTGAGCGAGACCAAGGCACAGACCGGGCAGATGTGCACGATGGATTTGCGGCATCCGGTGATTTCGGTGGCGTTGGCGGCGCCGTTGGGGGAGAGGACTGTGGTTTTGAAGCGGTCTGCTCCTCGGTGACCCCTGTTGCCGGATGACTTCGTCGGGGGGTTATCCGGCAGCGGCTCGTCGCCTGGCGGCGACATTGCCGTGAGTGGTTGCGTGGGGCACCCCGAAGCTGATTGTTACGACGGCACGGGGGTGCTTTTAAAATAGGGTAAGAATACTATAAAAACCACCCCGATCCGCGGTTTTTGGTTGTTATAAGGGTGGGGGGGTGGTGTG
>NZ_JBHZAG010000141.1:0-16427 GCF_042754125.1 Amycolatopsis sp. NPDC059235 | reverse complement strand
CGGCGTGACAGGCCGAAGGCCCCTCACGCCGGTGAGCCCCCAAACGCCGGCTAAAAGCGATCCCGCACGCGGCGGCGAAGCCGACGCCAAAAACACAGCTGGTGACCGCTCCAACCGACAGGACTACAACCGACAGGACCGAATGTCCGACGCCAACACAGCCTTGGCCCCGGTCTCGGCCAACTCATCCATAATCCGGTTAACTTCCTTGCGCGGCACCATAGCCCGCACCGCGACCCACTTCTCGTCCGCCAACGGAGCCACAGTAGGCGACTCCAACCCAGGCGTAATCGAAATAGCCCGCTCCAAAATCTCCCGCGGGCAGTCGTAGTCCAGCATCATGTAATGCTGCGCGAACACCACGCCCTGCAACCGAGCCGCCAGTTGCGACTTAGCCCGAGACCCGTCACTCCCAGCCCGCTGCAACAACACCGCTTCGGAAGCACAGATCGGCTCCCCGAACGCCACCAGATTGTGCTGCCGCAACGACCGCCCGGACTCGACCACGTCCGCGATAGCATCCGCGACCCCGAGCTGGATCGAGATCTCCACCGCCCCGTCGAGCCGAATCACCTCAGCCTCGACCCCATGCCGAGCAAGATCGTCCCGAACCAGCCGCGGATACGACGTAGCAAGCCGCTTCCCGTGCAAATCGGCAGGTTTCCAGTCCCGCCCCGCAGGCGCGGCGTACCGGAACGTGGACGCCCCGAACCCGAGCGCGAGTACCTCGTCCACCGGAGCCCCGGAATCGAGCGCGAGGTCGCGCCCGGTGATGCCGAGGTCCAGTTCGCCGGAGCCGACGTAGATGGCGATGTCCTTGGGACGGAGGAAGAAGAACTCGACCTCGTTGACCGGGTCGAGGACGGTCAGGTCCTTGCCGTCATGTCGCTTGCGGTAGCCCGCCTCGGAAAGCATCTCCGCCGAAGCGGCGGCGAGGGCTCCCTTGTTCGGCACGGCAACACGCAGCATTTCGGTCTCTCCTCGGTCTCCGGTGCGCGAGCGCGTCACAGGTAGCGGTACACGTCCTCGGTCGAGATTCCCCGGCCGAGCATGAGCACCTGCACCCGGTACAGCAGCTGCGAGATCTCTTCCGACAGCCGGTCGTCGGACTCGTGCTCGGCGGCGATCCACACCTCGCCCGCCTCTTCGAGCACCTTCTTGCCCTGTGCGTGCACCCCGGCGTCCAGTGCGGCGACGGTGCCGGACCCGTCGGGACGGGTACGCGCGCGCTCGGCAAGCTCCGCGAACAGCTCATCGAAGGTCTTCACGAGGCCGGATCCTTTCATCCCGCGCTCGTCCGCGCCGTTCCGGGTGACCCGGATGCCGCCGAGGTCACAGCGACGGCAGCAGCGCCGCCAGTTCGGGCACGCCGACGCCGGCCAGCGACGTGCGGAACACCCGGCGCGGGCCGTCCGGGACGGGCACGTCGTTGGGGACCACGAGCACCGTGCAGCCTGCGCTTTCGGCCGATTCCGCGCCGGGCGGGGAGTCCTCGACCGCGACGCACCGGCCTGGCGCCACGCCGAGCAGTCCGGCGGCCTTCAGGTACGGCCGCGGGAGGGGTTTGTTCTGGCCGTCGACCTCGTCGCCGCAGACCGTGACGTCGAAGAAGTCCCGCCCGATCGTGTCGAGCGCGAGTTCGGTCAGCGCGCGTTCGGTGGAGGTGACCAGCGCGGACTTGATCCCGGCGGCGCGGACCGCGGCCAGCGCCTCGCGCGCGCCCGGACGCCAGGGCAGCGCGTCGTCGAACAGCCCGGCGGTGCGGCGGCGGATCCACTCCCCCGTTTCCGCGACCGCTTCCGGGGTGACCGGGCGGCCGGTCTGCTCGAGCAGCACGGTGGCGGTGGCGTCCATGTTGGACCCCACGAGCGTCATCCGGATCTCCTCCGAAAGCGTGCCGCCGAGCGCCTCGGCGGCCTCGTACAGCGCGACGTCCCACAGTTTCTCGGAATCGACGAGGGTGCCGTCCATGTCCCAGAGGACAGCCGCCAGTCCGTCCGAAGAGGACGGTGCAGTCACAGTTTCTCCTTGTCCGGTGCGCCGCTCCGGCCGGGCGCGCTCGCCTCCAGCGTCCCACGCGGGCCGCCGTGAGCGGGGCCACACCCGCCCCGTGACACGCGGGGGCGGACACGCTGCGCAGCGTAGGTGCCCGAGGCCGTAGGCTGGTCAGGTGAGTGAGCCTGTCGACGACACCCCGCGGCCCGGCGACCCGGAGCAGGACCGCGCCGATGCCCCGCGCCCGATCATGATCTTGGCCTTCGAGGGCTGGAACGACGCGGGCGACGCGGCCAGTCAGGCGATCGAACACCTCCAGCTCACCTGGGACGCGACCCCGCTGGCCGAACTCGAGCCGGACGACTACTACGACTTCCAGGTCAGCCGCCCCACGGTGAAGATGGTCGACGGCATCACCCGGCGGGTCGAATGGCCGACCACGCGGCTGTCGGTGTGCCGTCCCGAGGGCTTCGACCGCGACCTCGTGCTGGTGCAGGGCCCGGAGCCGAACATGCGCTGGCGGAAGTTCTGCGCGGAGATCGTGGAGCACGTCCAGGAGCTGGACGTGTCGATGGTGGTCGCGCTGGGCGCCCTGCTGGCCGACACCGCGCACACCCGGCCGGTCCCGGTGACCGGGACGGCCTACGACAAGGACACCGCGAGCAAGTACCGGCTCGAGGTGAGCAACTACCAGGGCCCGACCGGGATCGTCGGGATCCTGCAGGACTACTGCGTGCAGGCCGGCATCCCGGCGGTGTCGATCTGGGCCGCGGTGCCGCACTACGTCTCGCACCCGCCGTCGCCGAAGGCCACGCTGGCGCTGCTGCACAAGCTGGAGGACGTCCTCGACGTCGAGATCCCGCTGGGCGCGCTGCCGGAGCAGGCCGAGGAATGGCAGCAGACGGTCAGCGAGATGGCCGACGAGGACGAGGAAATCAGCGAGTACGTGCGCGGCCTCGAGGAACGCGGCGACGCCGAGACCGACTTCACCATGGAGGAGGTCTCGGGCGACAAGATCGCCGCCGAGTTCGAGCGGTACCTGCGGCGGCGCCGGCCCGGGCAGGACGGCGGGTTCGGCCTCCGCTGACCGGCCTCGTGAAGCGCCCGCGCCGGGAAGACCCGCGCGCGGGCGGCTTCGCGTCCGCGATGCGCCGGAGCGGCGAGGAAGCGGGCGACGGCGGGCAGTTGGCTTCCCGTCGGCGACCGTGCCCCGGCCGAGCCTGTCCGTCACGCACAGTGGCAGCGGTCGAAGACTGCGCGGAATGCCCAGGCCTCCGAGGCCACGGCGAGTCGCCTTTCGCGTTCCTCAACGCCGTTTCGCGGTCGGCCAGCCCCGCGGGCAGCGGCTTGCCGGGCAGCAGTGCCCTGCGCGCCACCGCAGAGGGAACGCACAGTAGCTCCCGATCTACGAACAGTCACCTGGGCCGCCCGGCGGGATGACGGCGCCTGCGCCGTGGACTGAGCACGCCGCGCCGCTCTGGTGCCCTGCCGAGCGCGTCTCGTTGACTGGCCTGGCGCGAGCGACGTCGCGCGGACCAGGAGGTACGAGAATGTTCGGCAAGGCTCTAGCGGCGGCAGTGCTCGCGGCGGGCGCGGTCACCGCGTCGGCGGCGACCGCCTCGGCGGCACCGGTTTCGCCGGTGACGGCGCAGGATTTCGGCGCCTGCATGGATTACGCGGTGGGCGAGTACGACGTCGAGCCCTGGCTCGCGCACGACGCGTGCGACGCCGGCTCGTTCGAGGAGTGCTACTGGGTCCTGCGCCGCGCCTACGTTCCGGCACAGGTCGCGGCGACGGCCTGCCGGCTCTCGTTCGACTGATCCGCACTTGAGCAGAGCCGGGACGCGAGCGCGCCGATCGCGTCCCGGCGCTCAGGCGGTGAGCAGCTTCCGCACCGGAACCGCGCCCCGGGGCCGCTTCCGCCACTCCCGCGGATAGCCGAGCGACACCTCCTCGAACCGCACCCCGTCCGCGGACGTCGTGCGCGGGATGTGCAGATGCCCGTACACGGCCAGCTCGGCGCGGTAGCGCAGGTGCCAGTCCTCGGTCTGCGTGGTGCCGCACCAGAGCGCGAAATCGGGGTAGTACAACGGATTCGTCGGGTGCCGGTGCAGCGGCCAGTGCGACATCAGGATCGTGCGGCGGTCCGCCGGGATCGCGTCCAGCCGGTCGCGGCTCACCTTCAGCCGCTGCTCGCACCAGGCCGCGCGCGATTCGTACGGATCCGGGTGCAGGTAGAACTCGTCGGTGCAGACGACGCCGATCTCGCGGGCGTGCGCGAGCGCCTCTTCGCGGGTCTTGCCCTCGGTCGCCGGCGTGCGCCAGCTGTAGTCGTAGAACACGAACAGCGGCGCGATGGTCAGCGGCTCCGGCCCGAAGTCCCACACCGGGAACTCGTCCTCGGGAGTGAGCACGCCGATCTCGCGGCACTGCTCCACCAGGAACTCGTACCGCGCCTGCCCGCGCAGCTGGCATTCGTCGTTCGGTGTGGTCCACAGCTCGTGGTTGCCCGGGACCCACACGACTTTCGCGAACCGATCGCGCAGCTTCGCGAGCGTCTCCCGGATGACCTTGGCGGACTCCGCGACGTCGCCGGCGACGAGCAGCCAGTCGCCGGGGTCGTCGGGCACGACCTCGTCGACGATCGGGCCGTTGCCCTCGTGGGTCACGTGGAGGTCGCTGGTGGCGAAGAGAGACGGCACTTCTCCACCGTAACGACTTTCCGCGCCCGGGAACGCCGGAACCTCCCATTCCCCCACCCCAGAACGACCAGCCCGGCGCTCACGTGAAGCCCTGCCTGCACGTTCAGCAGCACTGTCGGGCCGGTCACCGCGAGGAGCGCTCCGGCCAGCAGCGAACCGGCCGCCGTGCCCGCGGCCATCAGCGCGTACACCGTGCTCAGCACCCGTCCCGCCCGGTCCGGGCCGGTCTCCGCCTGGACATGCGACAGCAGCCCGGCGCCGGCCACCACGGCGGGCGCGCCGACGGCCATGAACAGCCCGATGTACACCCCGAGCGCCGTCGTCGCGCCCGGCAGGTTCCAGATCGCGACCGACATCAGCCCGGCGGCGACCAGGCCCCAGCCCTGCAGCAGCACCGGCGCGACCCGGCGCGCCAGCGTGGCCACCGCGAACCCGGCGGCCAGCCCGCCGATCGCCTGCACCCCGCGCAACAGTCCGGCGTCGGCCTCGCTGCCGCGGAGGATGTCGAGCACGAACACCACGAACAGCACCAGGAACATGCCCTGCGCGAGCGAGGTCAGCAGCGCCGACACGCTCGTCGGCCGGAGCCGCTTGCCCGCCAGATCGCGGACCCCGGCGAGCCAATCCGTCTGCTCGGGCACGGTCTTGCGGACCGTCGCCCGGCGGAACGGGAACGCGAGCAGCATCCCGGCCGCGGCGAGCGCGACGAGGTAGCCGACGATCACGCGCTCCAGCCCGCCCCATCCCAGCAGCGCTCCCCCGGCCCAGCCGCCCGCGAGCCGCGCGACGCTGCCGTTCACGCTCATCAGCCCGTTCGCCGAGGTGACGTCCTCGACGCCGACCAGTTCCGGGACCAGCGCGCTGCGCGCGGGTTCGAACACCGAGGCCAGCCCTGCCTGCGCGGCCATCACCGCGTAGACCGCCGCGACCGGCAGTTCGGTCCCGATCAGCAGCGGCAGCACCACGAGCGCCTGCCCGGCACACACCACGGCCAGGACGACGCGGCGGTCCCATCGGTCCGCGACCACCCCGGCGATCGGGCTCAGCAGCACCGCCGGCAGCAGCCCGAGCACGATGCTCAGCGCGGTCGTGACCGCCGAGCCCGTGCGCACGAACAGGTACACCGGCAACGCGACCTGCAGCATCCATTCGGCGGTCTCGCCGAAGAAGGCGGAGACCCAGAGCCGGGCGAATCCCGGTGCCGCCAGCAGCCGTCTCACGCCGGTTTCCCGTCGTGCCCGATCCGGCGGAAGGCACGCATCCCGAGGAAGACCGCGCGGGCGTCGGCGGGTGCGTCCTTGCGGATCGTGCTGACGTACGGCCGGATCAGGTCGTCGATCGCCTTCGTCAGCGCGTTGATTTCCGCTGGCGTCGCGTTCAGCCCGTAGGAGAAGAATCCGCCGGTCTCGCGCCAGTCCTCGTCCAACTGCTCGACCGTGTCGAGGTACCGCTGGGTCAGCTCCTGCTCCTCGGCCAGCTCCGTGCCGGTGACCGCGAGCTGCGCCGCGGTGAGGGCCGGGTCGCCGCCCGGGCGGCCGAGCACCAGCCCGACGTGGCAGGCCCGCCACGGCCGTTCCCGCCCGTCGCCGCCTTCGGCCCGCTCGACCAGGCCGTGTTCCGCCAGTTTGCGCAGATGCCAGCTGCAGTTCGACGCCGTGGAGCCGACCGCGTCGGCGCATTCGCTGGCCGTCGACGGGCCGACCGCCATCAGGTGGTGCACCAGCGCCGAGCGCAGCGGATGCGCGAGCGCGCGCAGCAGCTCGACGTCGTCGATCCGCTTGCGCGGGGGCAACTGCGGAGGCACTTCGGCCATCAGGGGTCCGTCCAAACTCTGAAGGGTTTCTTTCGAAACTGTTCTTTCAGAGTTGCAGGCCGGGGTCCCGGCGTCAAGCCCGCCGATCGCTCCGGGAAAAACCATTTGCCAGCCGGGGCGCGCCCCGCGTTATGCTCCCGGCCATCATGGACAGCTGAACCGAGCCCTCCCCGCATCGAGGCCGCTCCCGGTCGAGCCCTGCTCCCGGGAAGCCGCGCGTTGCCCGTCGGGGATTTTTGCCTCCACCGCAAAGGCCCGGTGATCACTCATGTCTACTGTCCTGCACGCCTCCGACCTCGTCTTCGGCTACGGCGCGCGCACCGTCCTCAACGGCGTCTCGCTCGTCGCGTCGCCCGGCAGGCGGATCGGTCTCGTCGGCGAAAACGGGGTCGGGAAATCCACCTTGCTCCGGCTGCTGGCCGGGCTCGAAGTCCCGCGCGGCGGCGACGTCGTGCGGCACGGCGATCTCGGCTTCCTGTTCCAGGAACTGCCGTTCTCCGGTACCGCAAGGGTTTCCGACGTTCTCGACGAGGCGCTCGCCGAGATCCGCACCGCGGCGGCGACGCTCGACAAGCTCGCCGCGGTACTCGCCGAGCGCCCCGAAGACCCGGAGGTGCTCAGCGAGTACGGCCACGTCCTGGAATGGGCGCAGGCGCACGACCTTTGGGACGCGGACCGGCGCGCGGACCTCGTCCTCGCAGGTCTCGGACTCGGCGACATCAAGCACGAGCGGCGGCTGCACACGCTCTCCGGCGGACAGCGGTCGCGGCTCGGCTTGGCCGCGCTGCTGGTGCGGCGGCCGCGCATTCTGCTGCTCGACGAGCCGACCAACTACCTCGACGACAACGCCATGGAGTTCCTCGAGCACCATCTCGCGGAACTGACCGGCGTCGTCGTGCTGTCCTCGCACGATCGCGTGTTCCTCGACGCGGTCTGCACGGACATCGTGGACCTGGACCCGGTTCCGGCGGACCGCCGCGTCGGCGGCGCGACGCGCTACGGCGGCAGCTACACCGACTACCTCGGCCAGAAAAAGGCCGAACGCGCGCGGTGGGAGCAGCGGTTCACCGAAGAACAGGAGGAACTCAAGCAGCTGCGGGAATCCGTGCACGGCACCGCTCGGCGCGTCGCGCACAACCGTGCGCCGCGCGACAACGCGAAGATGCTCTACGACTTCAAGACCGGTCGCGTGCAGAAGCAGATTTCCCGTCGAGTCCGCAATGCTCAGCTCAAGCTCGACACGCTGGAGCGCGAGCAAGTCCGCAAACCGCCAGCGCCGCTGCAGTTTCGGGCCACGCTCACCTCGGACACCGGCGGCGAAGGCCCGGCGGTTTCGGTGCGCGGCATCGCGGTTCCAGGTCGCGTGCAGTTGGACGAGCTGGACGTGGACCGCTCCGCGCGGCTCCTCGTCACCGGCGGCAACGGGGCGGGGAAATCCACCCTGCTGTCCGTGCTGGCCGGTCAGCTGGCCCCGTCGGCCGGGACTGTCCACTTCGGACCTGGCGTGCGGGTGGGGCTGCTGGAGCAGGACGTCACGTTCGCTCAGCCGAAGCGGACCGCGCAGGAGGTGTACCGCGCCGCGGCCGGCGAGGCGGCGCCTTCGCTCTCCACGCTCGGGTTGCTGCCGCCGAGGGAGCACGACCGTCCGGTCGGCGAGCTTTCCGTGGGTCAGCGTCGCCGGTTAGCGCTGGCTGTGCTGCTCGCGGAGCCGCCGGACGTGCTGTTGCTGGACGAGCCGACCAACCACCTGTCGCTCAGCCTGGCCGAGGAACTGTCCGAAGCGCTCGACAGCGCGCCGGGCGCGGTCGTCCTCGCTTCGCATGATCGGTGGTTGCGCCGTCGCTGGGAAGGCGACCACCTGGCGCTGGCGGATGGCCATCGCCAGGATGTATAGGTCGTTATACATTTAGCGGGGCCGGACCGCTGCCGGTCCGGCCCCGCTCGCAAAGTCAGAGAACGATGCCCAGCAAGGCGTCCACGGCCTCCTTGATCAGGCCCGGCGCGGCCTGGTCGGTGCCGTCGCGGCGCAGCGCCGACGTGACCCACGCGTCGATCGCGGTGAGTGCCTGCGGCGTGTTCAGGTCGTCCGAGAGGTGGTCGCGCAGCCGCGCCACGGTGTCCCCCGCGTCGGGTCCGGCCGGCAGCGAGACCGCTTCGCGCCAGCGGGCCAGCCGCTCCTGCGCGTCGACCAGCAGCTGGCCGGTCCACGCCCGGTCCTCGCGGTAGTGCCCAGCGAACAGCGCCAGCCGGATCGCGGCCGGGTCGATGCCGTCGGCGCGCAGCCGCGACACGAAGACCAGGTTGCCGCGGGACTTCGACATCTTCTCGCCGTCGAGTCCGATCATCCCGGCGTGCACGTAGTGCCGGGCGAACGGGTGGTCCGCGGCGACCGCCTCGGCGTGCGCCGCGCTGTACTCGTGGTGCGGGAAGATCAGGTCGGAACCGCCGCCCTGCACGTCGAAGCCGAGCCCGAGGCGGTTCACCGCGATCGCGCTGCACTCGATGTGCCAGCCAGGCCGCCCGGCGCCCAGCTCCGACTCCCACGACGGCTCGCCCTCGCGCGCGACGCGCCACAGCAGCGCGTCCAGCGGGTGCCGCTTGCCGGGACGGTCCGGGTCGCCGCCGCGCTCGGCGAAGAACTTCGCCATGGTCTCGGCGTCGTAGTTCGACTCGTAGCCGAACCGGCCGGTCGCGTTGTGGTCGAAGTAGACGTCCGGGAACTCGGCGTCGTCCGCGCGGTAGGCGCTGCCGTCGGCGAGCAGCTTCGCGATCACCTCGACGATCTCCGGGATCGCCTCGACCGCGCCGACGAACTGGCGCGGCGGCAGCACCCGCAGCGCCTCCATGTCCTCGCGGAACAGCGCCGTCTCGCGCATGCCGAGCACGATCCAGTCGTCCGAATCGCGTGCCGCGCGCTCCAGCAGCGGCTCGTCGATGTCGGTGACGTTCTGGACGTAGTGCACCTCGTGCCCGTTGTCCCGCCACACCCGGTTGACCAGGTCGAACGCGAGGTAGGTGGCGGCGTGCCCGAGGTGGGTGGCGTCGTAGGGGGTGATGCCGCAGACGTACATCCGGGCGGCGGCCCCGGGTGCGGTCGGACGGACCTGCCCGGTCGCGGTGTCGTGGAGCCGGAGGGGGCGGGGCGTGCCGGGCAGCCGGGGCACGGCGACGGAGGACCAAGTCTGCATACCTCCGACTGTAAGCGTGACGTCCGTCCGCTTTCCCACGAGGTGGGAGAGACAGCCGCGCCGTCTCTCCCACCCCCGGGGATCAGGCCTGCTGCCGGGCGGCGTTCGCCTGGACGGCGTCGCGGACGTACGCCCCGATGCCAGGCCGCTGCTCGTCCTCCCGGACGAGGAACGCCAGCTGCGCGGGCTCGTCCGCGTACAGGGCCGCGATCCGTTGCTGCATCGCGTACCCGCACTCCCCCATCACCGCGGACAGCATCGCCCGGTGCTCCTCGGCGAGCTCGGCCGCCGCCGGGCTGTCCGCCGGTACGCCGTCGTCGATCAGCGCGACCAGGCGGCTCACCCAGTCCTTCCGCTGCCGCTCCGCCTCCGCCCACTCCTCCTTGGTCTCCGGCAGCTGCGTCTGCTTCCACTCCGCGCAGCCGCCCCAGCGCCGCACGGCCTCCTCCGAATAGCCCTCCGGCGCCTGGAATCCGCCGAACACTTCGAACTTCTCCTCGGGCGTCAACGTGTTGCCCATGGCTCTCGCCTCCAGCAATCGGTCGACGGCCGCGACCATGCGCTCGATCCGGTCCGCCTGCGCCACCAGCAGCTCCCGCTGCCGTTTCAGGTGGCCGTCGGCGTCGGTTCCCGGCTCCGCGAGCACGGACGCGATCGTCTCCAGGGGAAAGCCGAGCTCCCGGTAGAGCAGGATCCGCTGCAGCCGGTCGAGATCGGCGTCGTCGTAGCGCCGGTAGCCGGACGTCGTGCGCCCGCTCGGCGACAACAGCCCGATCTCGTCGTAGTGGTGCAGCGTGCGCACGGTGACGCCGGCCAGCGCCGCCGCCTCGCCCACCCGGTAGCCCATCGCTCTCCCCCTGTTTCTTCGGCCGAACGGCCCTTGCGAGAAACCACGATCGCGCCTCACGCCGCGTGAGGGTCAAGTCTGGTGGACAGCGCGGTCCGGCGCGAGTACGAACAAAGCATGGCTCTGCGCACGCCGATCCGCGCCCGTTCCGCCCTTCCTCCTGGTCCCCGGCTGCCGATGGCGGTCCAAACCGTCCTTTTCGGCGCATTCCGCAACGCCCTGCTGCCGCTGCTGCGACGACGCTACGGAAACGTCGTGCGGCTGCGGCTGTACCCGGAGCGTTCGGTGGTGCTGATCGGGGACCTCGACCTGGTCCGCGAGATCTTCTCCGGTCCGGTCGAGACGTTCCACGCCGGCGAGGGCAACATGGTGCTCAAACCCATGCTGGGCGCGCATTCGGTACTGCTCACCGACGAGGAAGAGCACCGCCGGGCGCGGAAGCTGCTGATGCCCGCGTTCAGCGGGGCGGCGATGCGCGGGTATCGCGACATGGTCACCGAGCTGACGGTCGCGGAGCTGGAGCGGTGGCCGCAGGGCCGGGCGTTCCGGGTGCACGACCGGATGCGGGCGCTGACGCTGGAAGTGATTCTGCGGGTCGTTTTCGGGGTGGCCGACGGGCCGCGGCTGGCGGAGTTGCGGGTGGCGCTGGAGCAGGTCATCGACATCAGCGCGCTGGATCTTTTCGGCTGGCACAGCCCGGCGTTGCAGAAATTCGGGCCGTGGCGGCGGAATCTGGAGCGGCAGCAGCGGGTCGACCAGCTGCTGTACGCGGAGATCGCGGAGCGGCGGGCGGCGCCGGACCTGGCGGAGCGGACCGACGTGCTGTCCCGGTTGCTGAGCGTGCCCGGCGAGGATCAGCTCAGCGACCTCGAACTGCGCGACCAGCTGATCACGTTGCTGCTGGCCGGGCACGAGACCACGGCGACCGCGCTGGCTTGGGCGCTGCACGAGCTCGCCCGGGACCCGGCGACCGCCGCGGAGACCGCCCGCGCGGCTGACGAGGGCGACGAGAAGTACCTGGAAGCCGTTGCCAAGGAAGCGATGCGGCTGCGGCCGATCATCTCCGAGGTTTCGCGGAAGCTCACGAAGGACGTCCAGGTCGGCCCGTACACGGTTCCGGCCGGGCACATGGTGCTGCCGTCGATTTCGCTGATCCACGCGGACCCGGCGCACCATCCGTCGCCCGAGGTGTTCGACCCGACGCGGTTCCTCGGCAGCGGTCCGCCCGCCGGCAGCTGGTTCCCGTTCGGCGGCGGCGCGCGACGCTGTCTCGGGGCGGGATTCTCGTTGCTGGAGGCGACGATCGTGCTGCGGGAGCTGTTCGCGCGGTACCGGGTCAGCGCGCCCAGCCCTCGCCCGGAGCAAGTGAAGACCCGCCACATCACGCTCGTGCCCGGCGATGGCGCGCGGATCCTGGTGCACCGCCGGTAGGTCCGTGAAGGGCTCCTTGGGGGAATCTGATTCCTTCAAGGAGCCCTTCACGGACTTTCACTCAAGCGGTCAGCGGCGGCGCGTGCGGAGGTAGTCGCCTACTACTGCCGCGCCGAGGCCGTCCAGATCCGGGGCGATTACCCGGCCGCCGGAGCGGCGGGCGATGGTGTCCACGAACGCTTCCAGCCGCGGGTCGTCGCCCAGCCGGAAGACGGTGACCGAAGCGCCCAGCTTGGCGATTCTGTCCACTTCGGACAGTGTCTTGTAGATGGTCGCCGGTTCCGGCGGATAGGAGAACTCCGCTTCGCCGTCCGGTTCCAGATGCGCGGTGGGCTCGCCGTCGGTGACCATCAGGACGACCGGCTGGGCGTCCGGGTGGCGCCGCAGGTGGCGTCCGGCCAGCAGGAGCGCGTGGTGGGCGTTGGTTCCCTGTTCCCAGGTGCCTTCCAGGCCGACCAGTTCGGGCAGTTCCACCGGCATCGCGTAGCGGCCGAAGGTGATCAGCTGCAGGGCGTCGTTGCGGAACCGGGTGCTGATCAACTGGTGCAGGGCCAGCGCGGTGCGCTTCATCGGCAGCCAGCGGCCCTCTTGGATCATCGACCACGACGTGTCGACCAGCAGCGCTACCGCGGCTCGCGAGCGATGCTCGGTCTCGATGACCTCGACGTCCTCGACATCGAGACGCACGCTCCCAGCCCCGACCGCAGTGGAGCGCAGCACGGCGTTGCGCACCGTCCGCGGGACGTCCCACGGTTGCATGTCACCGAACCGCCACGGACGGCTCGACCCGGTTGGTTCGCCTGCCGCGCCCGCGGATTCGGTTTCGCGCTCCCCGGTCTTGCCGCGCAGCGAATTGACCACATCGGACAGTGCGGTCTCGCCCAGTCGACGCAATGCCTTGGGAGACAACCGCAAGGTGCCGTCAGCGGCGCGCTCGAACAGGCCCTGCTGCCGCAGTTCTCGTTCCAATTCGGACAGCCGGCGAGCGTCGACGCCCGCGTCCGGACCGAGTTGGCGTTCCAGCGCCTCGAGGTCGATGTCCTCCAGCCGGGCGCCTGGATACGACTGGCCCAGTTGTTCGGCCAACGCGTCCAGTTCCGCCAGGTCGGCCATCGCCTGCGCGCCTTCGCCGAGGCCCAGCGGGTCTTGGCCGCGGAAGCGCGAGGACGACGTCCAGTCCTCCCCCGGCCGCAAGGCCCGGAGCTGGGAGTCCAAAGCGGACAGTTGCTGAGCCAGTCTCGGATCGCCGAAGGCTTGCTGCGACAGCTCGGCCAGCTCGGCGCGTTGCTCCTCGGACATCGAGTTCAGCATGCGCTGCGCGGCGGCGGCGCGGGAGGCGAGGACGTCGATGAGCTCCTCGACGTTCCGCGGGTTCTCCGGGAAGAACTCGCCGTGGCGCCGCATGAACTCGCTGAAGCGTTCGCCGATGTCGCTCGCGCCTTGGGCGTGCGCGGACAGCAGCGCGTTGAGGTCGCCGAGCATCTGGTTGATCCGCTCGACGTCCTCGGGCCCGGCGTTCTGCATCGCCTGCTTCATGCCCTGGAACCGCGCGTCCAGCAGTTCGCGGCCGAGGAGGTCGCGGATCTGCTCGTACTTCTGCCGTGCTTCGTCCGAGCGCCAGTCGTACTCGTTCAGCTCTCGGACGGCCGCCGCGGTGCCCGGTGGCAACGCGTCTAGCTGCGCTTCGCGGAAGCGAGCCTCGTCGTCGGGGTCTGGGAACAGCTCCCGGCGCTCGGCTTGGAGTGCTTCCTGCAGCAGCTGCTGGACTTCCTGCAGCGTGCCGTCCAGCCGGTGCCGCCGCTGGATCTGCGAACGGCGCTGCCACAGCTGGCGGGTCAACTCGTCGAGACCTGCGGTGCGTTCGGTGCCGCGGCGGAGCAGTTCCTCCAGCGCCGAACGCGGCGACGAACCGCCCATGACCTCGCGGCCGATCTCGTCCAGCGCGTCCCGCAGGTCCGCGGGCGGGGCCAGCGGATCCGGCCCGTCGTGCCACGGGCCGTAGGAATATCCCTCCGGTAAGAGCGGCATTATTCGCCGTACACCGTCGTGCCGTCGTCGGAGTCCTTCGCCAGCCTGCGGGCGAGGAACAGCGACTCCAGGGCCAGTTCGACCGCCGCCGCGATCCGGCCCGCCGGTTCGTCCGCGGACACTCCGGCCCGCTGGGCGACCTCGTGCAGCACCGGCAGTTCCGGCAGCGCCGCAAGGACTTCCGAGCCGGGGACGCGCTCGCCGGTGGCGACCAGGTGCCCGTCCGCGACCGCGTCGGACAGCGGGCGCAGGTCCAGCCCGGCGAACCGTTCGCGAGCGGTTTCGGCGATCGCGCGGCGCATCAGGTGCACGAGGTGCTCGACCTCGCGACCCTCCTCTCCGGGCTCGAACTCGACCTTGCCGCGCAGCACGGCGGGCACGGCTTCGAGATCGACCGGACGCGCGACCGCCGGGTCCTCCCCCGTCACCGCGGCCCGGCGCAGCGCGGCCGCCGCGACGGTTTCGGCCGCCGCCACCGCGAACCGGGCCGAGACGCCGGAGCGCTGGTCGATGACCGGCGACTCGCGCAGGTTGCGCACGAACCGGGCCAGCACCTCCAGCAGCGGCTCGCCGACCTCCGCGACGAGGTTCGCCTCCTGGCGCACGACAGCGACCTCGGACTCGACGTCCAGCGGGTAGTGCGTGCGGATTTCCGCGCCGAAGCGGTCCTTCAGCGGCGTGATGATGCGGCCGCGGTTGGTGTAGTCCTCGGGGTTGGCGGTCGCGACGAGCAGGACGTCCAGCGGCAGCCGCAGCGTGTAGCCGCGGACCTGGATGTCGCGTTCTTCCATGACGTTCAGCAGCGCGACCTGGATCCGCTCGGCGAGGTCGGGCAGCTCGTTGATCGCGACGATGCCGCGGTGCGCGCGCGGCACGAGTCCGAAGTGGATCGTCTCCGGGTCGCCGAGGCTGCGGCCCTCGGCGACCTTGACCGGGTCGACGTCGCCGATCAGGTCGCCCACGCTCGTGTCCGGCGTGGCCAGCTTTTCGGTGTAGCGCTCGCTGCGGTGGCGCCAGGCCACCGGCAGGTCGTCGCCGAGTTCGGCGGCACGGCGGATCGAGGCCGGCGTGATCGGGTCGAGCGGGTGTTCGCCCAGCTCGGAGCCCTCGATGACCGGGGTCCACTCGTCGAGCAGGCCGGCCAGCGTGCGCAGCAGGCGGGTCTTGCCCTGGCCGCGCTCGCCGAGCAGGACGACGTCGTGGCCGGCGAGCAGGGCGCGTTCGAGCTGAGGCAGCACGGTGCGGGAGAAGCCGACGATGCCGGGCCAGGCGTCGCGGCCCTCGCGCAGCGCGGCGAGCAGGTTGTCGTGGATCTCGCGCGCGATCGGGCGCGGGGCGTATCCGGCGGCGCGAAGCTCGCCGGCAGTACGGGGAAGAGCGTCGGGAACAGCGTTCACCCCTTCGACGCTACTGACCGTTCCGGCATCCGTCGATGTGGAGCGGCTCCAGCCGGGCGGGGATCGGCGGAGCCGGGAGGAACCGGTAAAATCAGCAGTCGTGTGCCGACCCAGTGCGACCCTCGCCGTCTGGTCCTCCGCGTGGCTGAACGGGGCCGCGGCGTCCGACGACGTCCTCGATGCCCTGCAGGACTGGGCCGAGGCCCACGACGTGGTCGCGGCTGATCCCACCGCCGCTGACGCGTTCGATCTCCCGCTCGCGTTCCATCGCGCGGCTACTCCGGTGCAGCTGCTGCTCGCTTTGCGGGCGCAGGGTGCTGGGAGTGTCCAGCTCGTGCTGCCGGTTCCTGGCGATGTCCGCGGCTTGGGCGGCGGAGGGCCGTTCGCCGAGGCTGCGTTGCGATGCGGCGAGGCTGTGGTGTTGAGCGGGCTGGCGTTCGGGTTGGTGCCGGAGCCGATCGCCGAAGGGTTGATGCGGTGGACGGTGTATTCGCTCGCCGCGCCGGTTTCGTTGGAGTACCAGCCGTTGGCGGATGCCGAGCACGGGCTGACGGATGCGATCCGGGCCAGCGCCGGGGCGTTGCAGGCGTTGGACGTGGCCAGTGATCGGCCTGGGGTCCGGGCGGAGTTGTCGGCGCATTTGCGGGCTCGGCCGCAGGTCGAGTGGCCTGCCGGGACGCCTGGGCGGGCGCTGCGGGTGTTGCAGCGGGCTGAGGAGATTTCGGCGATTTTGGCTGTGGCGCAGGCGGATGACCCTGGCGGGGCGTTGTCGGCTTCGGCGGTGAATCAGCGGGCCGAGGCGTTGCGGCCGTTGGCTGAGGCTGTTCGGGGGGCTCGTACTGCTTCGGTTAATGAGGCGGTCCGGGTGTTCGCTGAGCAGGGGGATCGGCAGGCTTAGTCCCGGGTGACTGCTCGTCGCCTGGCGGCGACATCGCGTCCGTTGGTTGCGTGGGGCACCCCGAAGCTTGATTGTCCTGACGGTCTGGGGGTGCTTGTCAAGGCGGGAAAGATGCCTTGACAAGCACC
>NZ_JBHZAG010000140.1:0-16580 GCF_042754125.1 Amycolatopsis sp. NPDC059235 | reverse complement strand
TTGTCCCCAATTCCTCCCACCCCCCTCCACACCACCCCCCGCGCCGTAGTCACACTAAAAAATCGGGGTGCCAAGCCTCACCACCGGACGCAATGTCGCCGCCAGGCGACGAGCCGCCCAAGCCCAGCTAGGAAGCAAACCCCCCAGCCCCAGCCCAATCCAACGCGAACGCCGGAAGAACCCCCAACACCAACGTAACCACAACACCCAACGCAATAGCCGCAGTAGTAAACCCACCCGGCACAGTCACCGTAGGCCCATCAGCAGCAGGCTCAGAGAAGTACATCAACACAATGACCCGCAGATAGAAGAACGCAGCCACCGCACTAAACACCAGCGCAACGACAACCAACGGCGCCATCCCATCCGACAACGCCGCCGAAAACACCACGAACTTCCCGACAAACCCACTGGTCAACGGAATCCCCGCCAACGCCAGCAACAGGAACGTAAACACCCCGGCAAGCAACGGCGACCGCTTAGCCAACCCAGCCCAAGCGGAAAGATGCGTAGCCTCCCCGCTGGAATCCCGAACCAGGGAAACCACCCCAAACGCAGCCAACGTAGTAAACCCATACGCCAGCAGATAGAACAGCGTGCCCGACAACCCGTCCTCGGTCATCGCAATAGCACCGACAAGCAAGAACCCGGCATGCGCCACCGACGAATAAGCGATCATCCGCTTAACGTCAGTCTGCGTCAGACCCAAGATCGCCCCGAGCGCCATCGAAATAATGGCCACGGCCCACATAACCCCGCGCCACTCCCAGCTGGTCGAGGAAAACCCGACGCTGAGCACCCGAAGAATCGCCCCGAACGCGGCAACCTTCGTACAAGCAGCCATAAACCCGGTAACCGGAGTAGGCGCACCCTGGTAGACGTCCGGCGTCCAGGTGTGGAACGGCCCAACCGACCCCTTGAACAGCAGACCCACCACCAGCAAGCCAAGACCAGCGAACAACAACGTGTCCGAACGGTCAGAACCAGCAGCAGCGTGCGCGATGTCGGCCAGCTTCACCGAGTCCGCGTAGCCGTACAGCAACGCCAGCCCGTACAGGAAGAACGCCGACGAGAACGCCCCCAGCAGGAAGTACTTAACCGCGGCTTCCTGCGAGATCAGCCGACGCCGACGAGCAAGCCCGCACATCAGATACAGCGGCAGCGAAAGCACTTCCAGCGCGATGAACATCGTCAAAAGATCATTCGCCGCGCAGAACGTCATCATCCCGCCGAGCGCGAAGAGCGTCAGCGGAAAGACCTCAGTCTGCGACGTAGTAGCAGCCTGCGCCCGATCCTGCACCGTCCCCGGCCGAATCGCCGCGTGTGCCACGAACGCGCCGCCAGGCTCAACCTTGCGGTCCGCGATGAGGAACACCGCACCAAGCCCGAGCAGCAACAGCGTGCCCCACAGGAACAGCGACGGCCGGTCCACCGAAATCGAGCCGGAGAACGTCGTCGTACCGGCCTTAGAAGCGGAAGCGCCGGTCGCGTAGAGGATCAGCGAAACCCCTGCGGCGATGATCGCGACGAGGGAGATCGTGACCTGGATCCCCCACCGCGTCGCCTTCGGTGCGAACGCCTCCACCAGCACGCCGATGCACGCGACGCCGAAGACGATCAGCATCGGCAGCACGGCCGCGTAATCGACCGAAGGCACTTCCAGCGGCGCTGCCGGCGCCTGCGCCAGGAACATGTCGAGCACGGTTTACTTGCCTCCCTGCACGGCAGACAGCGTCGCCTGCACCGACGGGGTGATCGTGTCGAGCATCGGCTTGGGGTAGAAGCCCAGTCCGATGATCAGGATGACCATGGGCGCGAGAATCGCGATCTCGCGTTTGCCCAGGTCGGTAATAGCCTTGCGAGCGCCGAGTTCCGGCGCGATCGCGGTGCCCGGTCCCCCGCCGACGCCCACGAGAGCGTCACCGCGAACCGGGCCTTGCATGATCCGCTGGTACAGCCACAGCACGTAAGCCGCGGCGAGCACCATGCCCACGGTCGCGAGGATCGTGTACACCGGCTGGTCCACAAAGGACCCCAGCAGCACCAGGAACTCGGAGACGAACGAGTTGGTGCCCGGCAGCGAAAGCGCGGAAAGACCGGCCAGCAACAGCATTCCGCCGAGCAGCGGGGTCACCTTCGCCATGCCGCCGTAGTCCGAGATCTTGCTCGACCCGCCGCGCATCACGATCAGGCCGATCACCACGATCAGCATCCCGGTGGAGAGACTGTGGTTCAGCATGTACGACACCGAGCCGACCATCGCCTGCTCGTTGAAGGTGAAGATGCCCAGCGCGATGAACCCGAAGTGGGCGATCGACACGTAGGCGATGAACCGCTTCATGTCGCGCTGCCCGGCCGCGAGGATCGAGCCGTACAGCACGCCGATCACCGACAGGATCAGCACCAGCGGCGCGAGCGCCTTGCTCCCTTCCGGGAACATCGGCAGGCAGTAGCGCAGGAAGCCGAACGTGCCGACCTTGTCCAGCACGCCGACCAGCAGCACCGCGACGCCGATCGGGGCCTGGCCCGCGGCGTCCGGCAGCCAGGTGTGGAACGGGACCAGCGGCGCCTTGATCGCGAACGCGAGGAAGAAGCCGAGGAACAGCCAGATCTGCGTGCCGGTCGGCGCGTCGCGCACCACCGTCACCAGCGTGGCCCAGTCGAACGTGCCCTTGCCGCCGAGCTTGTCCGAGGCCAGCGAGTACGCCCCGATCGCCGAGGCCAGCATGATCAGGCCGCCGAGGAACGAGTACAGGAAGAACTTCACCGCCGCGTACTGCCGGTTCGCGCCGCCGTAGCCGCCGATCAGGAAGTACATCGGGATCAGCATGATCTCGAACAGCACGTAGAAGAGGAACACGTCGGTCGCCGCGAAGACGCCGATCGTGATCGCCTCCTGCAGCAGGATCAGCGACAGGAACCCGCCGGCGCTGCGGCCCGCGGGCAGTTTGTCGGTGAGCCCGAGCGCGCCCACGACGATCGGCACCAGCAGCGCGATCACCGCGATCATGATGAGCGAGATGCCGTCGGTGCCGAACGAGATGTGGATGCCGAAGCTCGGGATCCAGTCCATCGTGGTGGCCTGCTGGATGCGCTCGCCCGAGGGCGAGTAGCTCGCCCAGAACGGGATGATCAGCAGGAACTCCACAATGGACACGGCGAGCGCCGTGGCGACCGCGGCCCGGTCGTTCCCCTTGAGGAACGCCAGCACCAGCGAGCCGGCCAGCGGCAGCAGGATGAGCGCCAGAAGCCAAGTCATGTCAGGAGAACCTCACCAGCAGAAGGGCCGCGAGAAGCAGGAACGTGCCGCCGAGCATGGACAACGCGTACGACCGCACGAATCCGGTCTGCATCCGGCGCAGCCGCCCGGACCCGCCGCCGAGTGCCGCGGCGAGGCCGTTCACCGCGCCGTCGACGCCGCGGTTGTCCACGTACACCAGCGCCCGCGCCAGCCAGGTGCCCGGACGGGCGACCAGGGTTTCGTTGAGCGCGTTGCCGTACAGGTCCTTGCGCGCCGCGCGGACCGGCCAGGCCACCCGCTCCGGCCGCTCGACCGGAACATCGCGCGACGGGCGGAACAGCCAGACCGCCAGCAGCACGCCGAGCGCGGCCAGCACCAGCGTGAGCGCCGGGACCGTCCACGAAGGAATCGGAGTGTGCTCGGCCTCCGCGTGCTCGCCGACCACCGGGGCCAGCCAGTTCACGAACCGGTTGCCCAGCGCGAAGAACGCACCGGCACCGACCGAGCCGACGGCCAGGATCGCCATCGGGACCCACATGATCGGCTTGGACTCGTGCGGGTGGAAGTCGCGTCCGTCGCTGCTCTTGATGTCCTTCCAGCGCTGCTTGCCGAAGAAGGTCAGCATCATCAGCCGCGTCATGTAGAACGCCGTCAGCCCGGCGCCGATCACCGTCGCGAGGCCGAAAGCCCAGCCACGCCAGCCTTCCTGGCCGAACGCCGCCTCGATGATCGCGTCCTTCGTGTAGTACCCGGTGAGGAACGGGAAGCCGATGATCGCCAGGTAGCCGAGGCCGAAGGTGACGAAGGTGATCGGCATCTTCTTGGCCAGGCCGCCGAACTTGCGCATGTCGACCTCGTCGTTCATGCCGTGCATGACCGAACCGGCCCCGAGGAACAGCCCGGCCTTGAAGAAGCCGTGCGCCACCAGGTGCATGATGCCGAGCGCGTAAATGCCCGGCCCGAGGCCGACCGCCAGCATCATGTAGCCGATCTGGCTGACCGTCGAGTACGCGAGCACCTTCTTGATGTCGTCGTAGGCACAGCCGACGACGCACCCGAGCAGCAGCGTGACCGCGCCGACGAGCGTGACCACCAGCCGTCCGTCCGGTGTCGCGGTGAAGATGACGTTGGAGCGAGCCACCAGGTACACGCCCGCGGTGACCATCGTCGCCGCGTGGATGAGCGCCGACACTGGGGTCGGGCCTTCCATCGCGTCCGGCAGCCACGCCTGCAGCGGGAACTGGCCGGACTTACCGCAGGCGCCCAGCAGCAGCAGGATCGCGATGGCGGTGATCGCGCCCGGCGGGATCTTGCCCTGCGCCACGCCCTCGAAGACCTGCGCGTAGCCGGTCGACCCGACGTACTTGAACATCAGGAAGATCGCCAGCGCGAGCCCGACGTCGCCGACGCGGTTCATCAGGAACGCCTTCTTCGCCGCGGTCGCCGCGGACGGGCGGTTCTGATACCAGCCGATCAGCAGGTACGAGGCGAGACCCACGCCCTCCCAGCCGAGGTACAGCGTCACGAAGCTGTTGCCCAGCACCAGGATCAGCATCGAGGCGACGAACAGGTTCAGGTACGCGAAGAACCGGTACCGGCCCTCGTCGTCGGCCATGTAGCCGATCGAATAGAAGTGGATCAGCATGCCGACGCCGGTGATCAGCAGCACGAACGTCAGCGACAGCGCGTCGATGCGCAGCCCGAAGTCCACTTGCAGCTGGGTCACCGGGATCCAGGAGTAGACCTTGGTGTCGGTGACCGTGTGGCTGTCGGTGGAGAAGAACAGGATCACGGCGTACACGAAGGCGAGCGTGACGGTGGCACAGCCGAGCAGGTGCCCCCATGCTTTCGCGCGTTTGCCGGATAGCAGCAGAACCAGGGCGCCGAGGGCGGGAAGGGCCACCAGCAGCCACGATGATGCGGTCACTCGGTCGTCTCCCTCAGTACTTCAGCAGGTTCGTGTCGTCGACCGAGGCCGAGCGGCGGGTGCGGAAGATCGCCATGATGATCGCCAGCCCCACCACGACCTCGGCGGCCGCGACGACCATCACGAAGAACGCCATCACCTGGCCGTGCAGCCCGCCGTTGATGCGGGCGAAGGTGACCAGGGTCAGGTTCACCGCGTTCAGCATCAGCTCGATGCACATGAACACGACGATCGCGTTGCGGCGGACCAGCACGCCCACCGCGCCGATGCAGAACAGCAGCGCGGACAGCAGCAGGTAGTAGCTCGGGGTCACTTTCCTTCCCCTTCTTCTTCCTCGGCGGGCGCGGCCTTTTCGGCTCCGCCGACCAGTGCGTGCGCGTCGGGCTTGGGGCCCTCGTCCGCGATGAGCTTGCGCTCGCGCATGAGCCGGATCGCCGAGGTGGACTCGATGATCTCCGACAGCGATTCCGGCGCGACCGAACCGTCCGGCAGCAGCGCCGGGGTCGAGACCGAGCTGGCGGTGGCGAACACGCCGGGGCCGGGCAGCGGCGACGGGCGGTCGTGCTGGCCCTGGAAGCGCAGCTTGACCAGTTCGCGCTGGGAGAGCTTGCTCTTGCCGCTGCGGCCGGTGAAGGCCAGCACCATCGCGCCGAGCGCGGCGGTGATCAGCAGCGCCGAGGTGAGCTCGAACGGGAACAGGTACTGGGTGAAGATCAGCCGCCCGAGGCCGCCGGGGCCGCCGCCGGTCTGCTGGTACGGGTCGAGCGGTTTGGCCGGGGTCACGTTCACCATCGCGCGGAACACGCCCGCGGCGATCAGCGCGGCGAGCCCGATGCCGAGCACCGACGCGGCGAGCCGTTGCCCGCGAAGGACTTCGACCACCGAGTCCGAGCTGTCCCGGCCGACCAGCATCAGCACGAACAGGAACAGCATCATGATCGCGCCGGTGTAGACGATGATCTGGGTGAACCCGAGGAACGGCGCGGACTGCGTCATGTACAGCGCGCCCAGCGTCAGCATCGTGAGCACCAGCCACAGCGCCGAGTGCACGGCGTTGCGGGAGAAGATCATCCCGAGCGCGCCCAGCAGCGAGAGCGGGCCGAGGATCCAGAACGCGATGGCCTCGCCGGTCGTCACGGACGCGTCGACGCCGGACGCCGGCGCCTGCGCGAGAAGGGCGGCGATCACTTCTTCGCCTCCTGCTGCTGCGCGTTCGCGGCCAGCTCGGGACCGTTCACGTAGTAGTCCTGCTCGTTGTCGCCGAGCCGCATCGGGTGCGGCGGCTGCTCCATGCCCGGCAGCAGCGGGGCGAGCAGGTCTTCCTTGGTGTAGATGAGCCGCTGCCGGTCGTCGTCGGCGAGCTCGTAGAAGTTGGTCATGGTGAGCGACCGGGTCGGGCACGCCTCGATGCACAGGCCGCAGCCGATGCAGCGCAGGTAGTTGATCTGGTAGTCCGCGCCGTAGCGCTCGCCCGGCGAGTACCGCTCTTCGTCGGTGTTGTTGCCGCCCTCGACGAAGATCGCGTCCGCCGGGCACGCCCACGCGCACAGCTCGCAGCCGACGCACTTCTCCAGCCCGTCCGGATGCCGGTTGAGCTGGTGGCGGCCGTGGTAACGCGGCGCGGCCGGTGCGCCCGCCTCGGGGTACTCCTCGGTCGCGACCTTCTTGAACATCATCCCGAAGGTGACGCCGAATCCCTTGATGGGATTGAGGAAGTCAGTTGCCGCCATCTTCTGTTCCTTCCTGTGCGGCCGCCGCGGTGACGCCGGCCGGCTTGCGCCGCGCGGCCTTCGCCTCCGCCTTGGCCAGCGCCTTCTGCCGCGGCGTCGCGTCCGGGACCCGCAGGTCCAGCGGCGGCAGCGGGTAGCCGCTTCCGGCCAGGTCCACGTAATCCGATTCGGGCACCTTCTTGTCCGGCAGCGCGAGGCTCAGCAGCACGAGCACCACCAGCACGATGCCGACGCCGACGAGGATCTGCGGCCAGCTCCACTGGATCGTCTTGATCGCGACCACGACCACGATCCACACCAGGTTCACCGGGACCAGGACCTTCCAGCCCAGCCGCATGAACTGGTCGTACCGCAGCCGGGGCAGCGTGCCGCGCAGCCAGATGAAGCCGAACAGCAGGATGAAGGTCTTGGCGAAGAACCAGAGGATCGGCCACCAGTTCTGGTTCAGCGCCGAATCGTCGCCGACGAACGGGAACCGCCAGCCGCCGAGGAACAGCGTGGTGCAGAACGCCGAGACGATCACCATGTTGACGTACTCGGCGAGGAAGAACATCGCGAACTTCATCGAGCTGTACTCGGTGTGGAACCCGCCGACCAGCTCGGATTCGGCCTCGGGAAGGTCGAACGGCGCGCGGTTCGTCTCGCCGACCATCGAGATCACGTAGATCACGAAGCTCGGGATGAGCATGTAGAAGTACCAGCCGTGCGTCTGCGCCTGCACGATTTCCGAGGTCTGCAGCGATCCGGAGTACAGGATCACCGCGACGATCGAGAGGCCCATCGCGATCTCGTAGGAGATCACCTGCGCCGCCGAGCGCATGCCGCCGAAGAGCGGGTACGGAGAACCGGAAGCCCAGCCCGCCAGCACGATGCCGTACACGCCGACCGACGAACAGGCGAGGATCACCAGCACGCCGACTGGGAGGTCCATCAGCTGCAGCACCGTGCGGTGCCCGAAGATCGAGACGACCGGGCCGAACGGGATGGCCGACAGCGCGATCAGCGCGGGGACCGCGGACAGCACCGGCGCGAGGAAGTACACCTTGCGGTCGGCGGTGTCCGGGATGATCTGCTCCTTGAACGGGAGCTTGACCGCGTCGGCGAGCGACTGCAGGTAACCGCCGGGGCCGACCCGGTTGGGGCCGGGCCGGTTCTGCATCCGGCCGATCGCCTTGCGCTCCCACACGATCAGGAAGATCGTCAGGACCGGCCCGATCAGCAGGACCACGACCGCCTTGATCAGGACGAGCCACCACGGGTCGTCGGCGAGCAGCCGGGCGCGTTCGGCCGCGTCCGGGTACTCGGCGAGGAACTGCGTGAGCTGCGGGCTCACTGGTCACCTCCGGAGATCTGCACGAGCGCGCCGTGTCCGGCGGCGAGTGCGGCGCGGACGGCCGAGCCGTCGGAGTTGCCGGGCAGCCACACCACGCCGTCCGGCAGGTCGGCGACCTCGACCGGCAGGGTGATCGACCCGCGCTCGTTCGACACCCGGACCGTCGCGCCGAGTCCTTCGGCGGTCTTGGCCGAAAGCCGCGCGACCGGCGGCCGCTGGGTGCCCTTGAGGTGCGGTTCGTCGTCCTGCAGCGAGCCGTTGTCGATCAGCTGCCGCCAGGTGGCGAGCACTGCCTGGCCCTCGCCCGGCTCAGAGCGCCCCAATGTGGCATTGGGTGCGTCAGATGCCCCGAACGCCACATTGGGTGCGTGGGATGCACCCAATGCCACATTGGGGCGGTTGCCGAGGCGAGCGAAATCGGCGGCCGCGGCGGCCGGGGTCTGGGTGAACAGGTCGGCGTCCATCTCGACGGCGAGGGTGTCGAGCACCCGGCCGTCGGACAGGGAGCCGGTGCCCTCCAGCGTGATGTCGAAGTCGCGGCGGCGGCCTTCCCAGTTGAGGTAGCTGCCGGACTTCTCGACCGCCGGGGCGATCGGCAGGACCACGTCGGCCCGTTCGATGACCTCGCTCGCCCGCAGTTCCAGGCTGACTACGAACCCGACGTTGTCCAGCGCGCGGCGGGCCAGGTCCGGGTCCGGCAGGTCGTTCGGGTCGACGCCGCCGACCACCAGCGCGTCCAGTTGTCCGCCGGAAGCGGCCTGGAGGATTCCGGTGACGTCGCGGCCCGGCTCGGCCGGAAGCTCGGCGCCCCACTGCTTGCCGACCTCGGCGCGAGCCGCGTCGTCGGCGACCGAGCGGCCGCCGGGCAGAAGCGTTGGGACACAACCGGTTTCGAGTGCACCCCGGTCGCCCGCGCGGCGCGGGATCCACGCCAGCCGGGCTCCGGTGCGAGCGGTGAGCCGCAGCAGCGCGGAGAACAGACCAGGGATTTCCGCGGCCCGTTCGCCGACCAGGATCACCGCGCCTTCGCCGCTGAGCGCCGTGTCGACGTCGGCCGCGTGCTGCGCGATGCCGTCCACCGCGGCCGCTTCGCCGCCGGGAACGCAGGCCAGCAGTTCGCCGAAGGTCTTGCGCACCGAGGAGGTCGTCCACTGTCCCAAGTGGACAACGCGGGTGCGGTTCTTGCGGGCCGCCTTGCGCAGCCGCAGGAACACGATCGGCGCTTCGTCCTCGGGCTCGAACGCCACGCACAGCACCGTCTTGGCCTGCTCGAGGTCGCCGAACGTCACGCCGGTCTCCGGCGTGGTGCCCACGACAGTCGAGCCGAGGAACGCCAGCTCCTCGTCCGAGTGCGCGCGAGTGCGGAAGTCGATGTCGTTGGTGCGCAAGGCGATCCGGGCGAACTTCGAGTACGCGTAGGCGTCCTCGACGGTCAGCCGGCCGCCGGTGAGCACCGCTGCGCCCTTGCCCTCGCGGGCCTTCAGCAGCCCGGCCGAGGCGATCCGGAGCGCGTCGGTCCAGGACGCTTCCTCCAGCTCGCCGTTCTCGTTGCGGACGAGCGGACGGCGGATCCGGTCACCGGCCTGCACGTAGCGGAACGCGAAGCGGCCCTTGTCGCACAGCCATTCCTCGTTCACCTCCGGGTCGTCGCCGGCCAGCTTGCGCTGGACCTTGCCGCGCCGGAAGTCGGTGCGCTCGGCGCAGCCGGACGAGCAGTGCTCGCACACGCTCGGCGACGAAACCAGATCGAACGGCCGCGACCGGAACCGGTACGCCGCGCTGGTGAGCGCGCCGACCGGGCAGATCTGGATCACGTTGCCGGAGAAGTAGCTCTGGAACGGCTCGCCGCCCGTGGTCCGGGAGGCGAGGTCCAGCACATCGGCGGTTTCCGCGGTGCCGATCTGCTGGTGCGCGCCGCGTTCGAGCAGCGCGATGAACGGGTCGCCGGCCACCTGGTCGGAGAACCGGGTGCAGCGCTGGCACAGCACGCAGCGTTCCCGGTCGAGCAGCACCTGCGACGAGATCGGCAGCGGCTTCGGGAACGTGCGCTTCGTGTCGACGAACCGCGATTCCGCGCGGCCGTGCGCGAGCGCCTGGTTCTGCAGCGGGCACTCGCCGCCCTTGTCGCAGATCGGGCAGTCCAGCGGGTGGTTGATGAGCAGCAGCTCCATCACGCCCTGCTGCGCCTTGTCCGCGACCGGCGAGGTGAGCTGGGTCTTGACCACCATGCCGTCGGCGACCGTCATCGTGCACGAGGCCTGCGGCTTCGGCATCGGACGGCCGCCCATTTCGACCTCGACCAGGCACTGGCGGCACGCCCCCGCCGGGTCGAGCAGCGGGTGATCGCAAAACCGCGGGATGCTCGTGCCGAGCCGCTCGGCGGTGCGGATCAGCAACTCGCCCTTGGGCGCGATGACCTCTTCGCCGTCGATGGTCAGCTTGACGTGGCCCTCGGGGACCGGCGTCTCAGCCGTTTCGGGCTTGTCGGGCGCGATCGTCATGCCTGCGCTCCCACCAGTTCTCGCTTAGCGCTTTCACACAGGGCCAGGAACTCGTCCCGGAAGTACTTGATGCCGCTCTGGATCGGCGACACCGCGCCGTCGCCGAGCGCGCAGAACGAGCGGCCGAAGATGTTGTCGCACACGTCCAAGAGAGTGTCGATGTCCTCTTCGGTGCCGTGCCCCTCGACCATCCGCTCGAGGATCTGCGCCAGCCAGTACGTGCCCTCGCGGCACGGCGTGCACTTGCCGCAGGACTCGTGCTCGTAGAACTGCGTCCACTTCATGACCGCCCACGGCACCGAAACGGTCTCGTTGAAGACCTGGACCGCGGTGGTGCCGAGCATCGAACCGGCCTCGGCCGCGCCCTCGAAGTCGAGCGGGACGTCGAGGTGTTCGGCGGTGAACATCGGCGTCGACGAACCGCCCGGCGTCCAGAACTTGAGCGGGATGCCGTCCTTCATGCCGCCCGCCAGCTCCAGCAGCTCGCGCAGCGTGGTGCCGAGCGGGCATTCGTACTGGCCGGGCTTCTCGACGTGACCGGAGATCGAGTAGATCTTCGGACCAGGCGACTTCTCGCGGCCCATCTCGCGGAACCACGACGAACCGGCGTTGATGATGTACGACGCGCTCGCGATGGTCTCGACGTTGTTCACCGTCGTCGGCGCGGCGTACAGGCCGGCGGCGGCGGGGAACGGCGGCTTGAGCCGGGGCTGGCCGCGGCGGCCTTCGAGCGAGTCCAGCAGTGCCGTTTCCTCGCCGCAGATGTACGCGCCGGCCCCGGCGTGCACAGTCAGCTCAAGGTCCCAGCCGCTGCCGAAGATGTTCTTGCCGAGGTAGCCCTTCGCGTACGCCTCGCGCGCGGCCGCGTTGAGCCGGCGGATGCAGTGCAGCGCCTCGCCCCGGACGTAGATGAAGCAGTGGTGCGACCGCATCGCGTACGAGGCGATGATGCAGCCCTCGATCAGCGAATGCGGGTCCGCCATCATCAGCGGAATGTCTTTGCAGGTACCGGGTTCGCCCTCGTCGGCGTTGATCACCAGGTAATGCGGCTTGTCCTCGTTGGGCGGCATGAACGACCACTTCACGCCCGCCGGGAAGCCCGCGCCGCCACGGCCGCGCAGGCCGGAGTCCTTGACCACCTGCACGAGCTGCTCGGGCGTCGCGGCCAATGCCTTGCGCGCCGCGGTGTAGCCCTCAAGCGCTTCGTAGGTCTCGATGCGCCAGGATTCCGGGGACAGCCAGCGCTTCGTGAGAACCGGAGTGATGGGATCTGCCATTACTTCTTCTCCACTTCGGGAAGCGGAACATCCTGCGCGCCGGGGGCGGACCAGCCGCGGTCGGCCGCGATTTGCGCGCCGCGCAGGGTCTCGACCGCCTGCGACGGACCGTCCACCGCACTGCGGTAAGCGGCCTCGTCCTCCGGCCAGAACCCGGCGAGCTGCCGCTCCGCGCCCTTGAAGTCAGTCAGCGCCGCACCGCGCGTCGGGGCTGGCTTTTTGCCTGCCTGCAACGCATCGACGAGCGCGACCGCCTGCTCCGGCGTCTGGTTGTCGAAGTACTCGTAGTTGACCTGGAGCACCGGCCCGAGGTCGCACGCGGCGAGACATTCCGCGTGCTCCAAGGTGATCGAGCCTTGTTCGCCCGGAGTGCCCGCGGTTTCCTCGTGCCCCAAGGGCTTTTCGGCGGAACCGAGGTGCGTCTGGAGCTTCTTGTAGATGTCGTCGCCGCCCAGCGCCGCGCACAGCGTGTTGGTGCAGACGCTCAC
Source organism: Amycolatopsis sp. NPDC059235 (assembly GCF_042754125.1). Taxonomy (NCBI): domain Bacteria; kingdom Bacillati; phylum Actinomycetota; class Actinomycetes; order Pseudonocardiales; family Pseudonocardiaceae; genus Amycolatopsis; species Amycolatopsis sp. NPDC059235. The sequence goes on along the minus strand of NZ_JBHZAG010000140.1, from coordinate 4,083 downwards.
CAGGTGCTCGCCGCACGGGCGGCGCTTGTACATGGTGTAGAACGTCGCGACCGCGCTGACCTCGGCGTCGGTCAGGTCGAGGTGCTGCGCGCAGAAGGCGATGCCCTCCTGGCTCACGTAGCCCTGCACCGACTGCACGAGGTGCAGCATCGGCAGCAGCGCCGACCGCGACATCGGGTAGCGGGCGATGATTTCCTTCGCCTCGCGGTGCGTGTCCGCGTCGAAGACGTCCACGGCGGGCGCGTCGGCGAGGATCCCCTCGGCGACGGCCGGGTCGGGCGCGATCGCCGCGACGTCGGTGTCCGAGCCCGCCGCGGCGTACGTCTTCGTCGCGTCGTGCGGACCCGGCTCCGGGACTGCGGTCGGGTTCGTCATCGGTCAACTCCCCCCAGAACCGGGTCGATCGAGGCGATCACGACGACCAGGTCGGCGACCAGGCCGCCCTCGGCCATCGCGGGCATCGCCTGCATGTTCACGAAACTCGGCTCCCGAAGGTGCACGCGCAGCGGGCGGGTGCCGCCGTCGGACACCAGGTGCGCGCCGATCTCGCCGCGCGGCGATTCGACCGGCGCGTAGACCTGGCCCGGCGGCACGTGGAAGCCCTCGGTGACGAGCTTGAAGTGGTGGATCAGGGATTCCATCGACTGGCCCATGATCTTCTTGACGTGGCCGAGCGAGTTGCCCATGCCGTCGCTGCCGATGGACAGCTGCGCCGGCCAGGCGATCTTCTTGTCCTCCACCATGACCGGGCCCGGCTCGGCCATCTTCGCGACCTGCTTCATGATCCGCAGGCTCTGGTGGATTTCCTCCAGCCGCAGCAGATACCGCGCCCAGCTGTCCGCGTCGGTCGAGGTCGGGATGTCGAACTCGAGTTCGTCGTAGCGCGAGTACGGCTCGGTCTTGCGCAGGTCCCACGGCAGGCCCGCGGCGCGCAACACCGGGCCGGTGACGCCGAGTTCGAGGCACGCGTCGAGCGGCAGCACGCCGACGTCCTTGAGCCGGTTGCGCCAGATCGGCTGGCCGGTGAACATCTTGTCGTACAACGGAAGCCGCTTGTCCATGATCTTGCAGAAGTCGAGGACCTTCTCGGCCCAGTCCTCCGGCAGGTCCTGCGCGAGCCCGCCGGGCCGGATGAACGCGTGGTTCATCCGCAGGCCGGTCAGGTACTCCAGCAGGTGCATGGCTTCTTCGCGCTCGCGGAAGCCGAGCGTCATCGCGGTGGTGGCGCCGAGGTCCATGCCGCCGGTCGCGATGAACACCAGGTGCGAGGTGATCCGGTTGAGCTCGAGGAGAAGCACCCGCAGGATCTCCGCGCGCGGCGGAGCCTTGATGCCGAGCAGCTTCTCGACGGCGAGACAGTAGGCCATCTCGTTCGACAGCGGCGCGAGGTAGTCCGCGCGCGTCACGAAGGTGACGCCCTGGGTCCAGTTGCGGAACTCCGCGCTCTTCTCGATGCCGGTGTGCAGGTAGCCGACGACCGCGCGCAGCTGCGTGACCGTCTCGCCTTCCAGCTCCAGCACGAGCCGGAGCACGCCGTGCGTGGACGGGTGCTGCGGGCCCATGTTGATGACCATGCGGTCGTCGTGCTGGGCGTCGCCGAGAACTTCGTCCCAGTCCCCGCCGGAGACGTGGTAGACGGGGCCTTCGGTGGTGTCGCGGACTTCGGCGTACTCGGCTTCCGTCGCTTCGTCGTTGATGGTCACGAGTACGACCTCCGCTGGTCCGGCGGCGGGATTTCCGCGCCCTTGTATTCGACCGGGATCCCGCCGAGCGGGTAGTCCTTGCGCTGGGGGAAGCCGTCCCAGTCGTCCGGCATGAAGATGCGGGTCAGCCCGGGGTGGCCGTCGAAGACGATGCCGAACATGTCGTAGGCCTCGCGCTCGTGCCAGTCCGCCGTCGCGTAGGCCGGAACCAGGGACGGGACGTGCAGGTCGTCCATGTCCATGGTGATCTCGAGCCGGATCCGGCGGCGGTAGGTCATCGACAGGAAGTCGTAGACCGTGTGCATCCGCTGCGGGACGTCCACGCCGTAGTCGACGCCGGTGACCGCCAGCAGCATCTCGAACCGCAAGCCCGGGTCGTTGCGCAGCACCTTCGCGATGTCGGCGAGGTGCTCGCGGCTGACGTAGAAGGTGATCTCGCCGCGGTCCACAGTGGTCTGGAGGATCGCCGACGGCGGGATCTTGTTGTCCGCCAACGCCGCCATGAACTCGTCGGCGAACTCGTCGAACCAGCCGCCGTACGGGCGCTCGGCGGGCGGCGGGCTGTACGCCGGCAGCCGCAGGCCGCCGTAGCCGGAGGTGTCCCCGCTGCCGCGGACACCGAACATGCCCTTGCGCTCGCGCCCGGCGACGACCGGTTCGGCCGCTCCGGGCCCGTGCGCTTCGAGGCCTGCTTCGGGCCGCTCCGCGCTGGACTGCGGGCCGCCGGTTTCGGGAGTCTCTTCGGGGTTCTCAGGCACCGGTGCTCACTTCTTCGCGTACTTGATCGAGGACGGGATCAGCTCGGTACGTGCCCCGCTGGCCGCGCGAATCGCGGCGCGGCGGGCGTTGATCGGCTCGTCCTGGATCTTGGCGTGCAGCTTGAGGATCGCGTCGAGCAGCATCTCCGGCCGCGGCGGGCAACCGGGCAGGTACATGTCGACCGGCACGATGTGGTCGACGCCCTGCACGACGGCGTAGTTGTTGAACATCCCGCCGGACGAGGCGCAGACGCCCATCGAGAGAACCCACTTGGGCTCGGCCATCTGGTCGTAGATCTGGCGCAGCACCGGGGCCATCTTCTGGGTGACCCGGCCGGCCACGATCATCAAGTCGGCCTGGCGCGGGGTCGCGGAGAACCGCTCCATGCCGAAGCGCGCGATGTCGTAGCGCGAACCGCCGACCGACATCATCTCGAACGCGCAGCAGGCGAGCCCGAAGGTCGCCGGCCACAGCGAGTTCTTGCGTGCCCAGTTGACCAGTCCCTCGAGGCTGGCCAGCAGGATGCCGTTGGGGAGTTTTTCTTCCAGGCCCATGGGTTCAGTTCCAATCCAGGCCGCCGCGCCGCCACACGTAGGCGTACGCGAACCCGACCGTCACGATGAACAGCACGATCTCCACCAGGCCGAAGACACCGAGGGCGTTGGCGTTCACCGCGAACGGGTAGAGGAACACCATCTCGATGTCGAACAGGATGAAGAGCATGGCCGTGATGTAGTAGGCCACCGGCATCCGGCCGCCGCCGACCAGCGGCTGCGGCGACGGTTCGATGCCGCACTCGTACGCCGCGGTCTTCGCGCGGTTGTACCGCTTCGGCCCGACGAGCGGCCCCAACAGCACGGAGAACACGGCGAACCCCGCCGCGAGCACGAAAAGCAGAACGAGCGGCAGATACACGTTCAGTCCGGGCGCCGCCGGTCCGGGATCGGCCTGCGCCAGCACGGGCACCATCAGCACGGGGTCTTCGCCATCCTTTCCGCGCCGCTGCGGGTTGTTCTCGGGTGGTGGTCCGAGTTCTCGGTTGCGCACCCTAAGGGAGCTGGGTCACACCGCCGAGGGTCAGGGCGCCCTTACGGCCCGTGTCCGACCCACCACCTGCTTGTGAAATAGTTCACAAGCGACGAGTCGCGGTTGTGAAGCGATTCACAAAGCATGGGGGGAGTGTAGGACGTGAGTCACACTCTTGTCCCGAGGGGTTACGGACTAAGGCGGCCCTAACCTGGCACCCCAGTTCCCCAGGCCCACCCCGGCCCGCAATGGCGAGACCAGCGGTAAAGCCCAATTCAAGAACCGCGCCAGCACTCCCAGGCGACTCGATCTTGTGACGTATCACACTGACCGGCCGGACAACCATTGCTCCACCCGGGTAACAGCAGCTCCGAGAAACCCGTGCGACAGCACGGATAACGCCCCAACCAACCCCCACCGGCGCACCCGCTATCGGGTGCACCCAGCCCCAACCAACCGCCGCCGATGCACCCGCTATCGAGGCACCCAGCCCCTCCCCCGCACCCCGATACGAAGCCTCCCTGCGGTCTGGGGGTGGGTGTGAAGGCCAAATTGACGCCCAGACACACCACCCCACACCCGAAGCACAAAAAAA
>NZ_JBHZAG010000139.1:0-16678 GCF_042754125.1 Amycolatopsis sp. NPDC059235 | reverse complement strand
TTTTCCCCCATTCACACCCACCCCCAGACCGTCAGCACAATCAAGCTTCGGGGTGCCCCACGCAACCACCAGCAATGTCGCCGCCAGGCGACGAGCAGTCACCCAAGCGCAACCCCAACCCCCCGCCGCCGCCCCAACACCGCCATAGCCGCATTACGCCCAGGAATCCCGCTAACCCCGCCACCCCGAACCGCCCCAGCCCCGCAAAGCAACACCCGCTCATACCGAGTCTCAACCCCCCAAGACCCCACCGCTTCGCCATCCCCAAACGGCCAAGACAAATCCCGATGGAAAATATGCCCCCGAGGCAACCCCAACTCCGCCTCCAAATCCACCGGAGTTTTAACCTCAATACAAGGCTCCCCCTCACCATCCACCAGCAAACAATCCACAACCGACTCCGCAAGAACACTGTCCAACGAAGCCAAAGTAGCCCGCAACGCCTCCCTCCGCGCCCCCTCATTATCCACCTCGAACAACCGCGCAGGCATATGCAACCCAAACAACGTCAACGTCTGCACCCCATCCGCCCTTTCCCTCGCCCCGAGAACAGACGGATCAGTCAATGAATGACAGTAAATCTCACAAGGCGGCACCGCCGGAATCCGCCCCGAAGCAGCCTCCCGATAAGCAGTCTCCAACTGAGCAAACGATTCATTAACATGAAACGTCCCCCCGAACGCATCCCGCGGATCAACACCTGAATCACGCAACCGAGGCAACCGCCGCAACACCATATTCACCTTCAACTGCGCCCCCTCAGGCGACTCCCCGGCCTCCTCGCCAAGCAACCGAGCAAGCACCCGCGGCGCGACATTCGCCAGCACATGCCCCCCGCTCACCACACGCTCCACGTCGCCTTCGCGATAACGAACGTCGCCATCCGGCTCGACAGAGACCACCTCCGCACCAGTAACCAGCAGCGCCCCAGCCCGACGAGCCGCCCCAGCGAGCGCATCGGTAACCGCGCCCATTCCGCCAACCGGGACGTCCCAATCACCAGTGCCATTGCCAATCAGGTGATAAAGCAAGCAACGATTCTGCCGAAGCCCCTCATCCTCCGCAGAAGCAAAAGTACCGATCAACCCATCAGTCAGCACAACCCCGCGTACAACGTCATTCTCGAACACCTCACGTAACGTCTCCCCCACCGGACGCTCAAAAAACGTCGCCCAAGCCTCATCGTCACCAATCCGCCGCCGCAACTCTTCCCGAGCAGGCAACGGCTCAGTCAATGAATCGAACGTCGCCCCCGCAACCCGCTCCGCCGCCGCGTAAAACCGCCGCCAAGCCGCGTAATCCTTCGCAGACCCGGTAACCGCGCGAAACGACGCCCCGGTCCGCTCGGCATCCCCCGTGTCGACAAGGAGACCCGTGTCGCCGACCGGCGTATACGACGACATCCGCCGCCTCCGCAACTGGATGTCCAACCCCAGCTCAGCCACGATCCGCCTCGGCAACAAGCTGACCAGATACGAATACCGCGACAACCGGACATCCACGCCAGGGAAAGCGCGGAACGACACCGCCGCGCCGCCGATCTCCGCACGTCGTTCCAGCACCAGCACCGACCGTCCGGCCCGGGCCAGATAAGCAGCGGCGACGAGCCCGTTGTGCCCGCCGCCCACGATCACCGCGTCGTAGTCCACCGCGGCGAGCCTAATGCTTGACCCGGAGCGCACTCCAGGTCTTAGCGTCGCCGACGACAAGATCCGGCGCAGAAGGAGCGACCATGACCGACGTCCCGACCCGGAACCTCGGCGGACTGACGGTTTCCGCACAGGGCTTGGGCTGCATGGGAATGAGCCACGGCTACGGCGCGACCGACGACGCGCAGTCGATCGAAACGCTGCGCCACGCCCTCGACCTCGGCGCGACTTTCCTTGACACGTCTGACTTTTACGGCTCCGGCCACAACGAACGGCTGATCGGCCGCGCGATCGCCGGCCGCCGCGAAGAGGTAGTGCTGGCCACGAAATTCGGCATCGCGAACCGCCTCGGCGAACCGACCGAAGTCCGCGGCGACGCCGCCTACGTGCGCCAGGCCTGCGAAGCCTCGCTGCAGCGGCTCGGCGTCGACCACATCGACCTGTACTACCTCCACCGAGTCGATCCGGACGTCCCGATCGAGGAAACCGTCGGCGCGATGGCCGAGCTGGTGCAGGCCGGAAAAGTACGGCACCTGGGGCTTTCCGAGGCGAGCGCGCAGACGATCCGGCGCGCGCACGCGGTGCACCCGATCGCCGCGCTGGAGAGCGAATGGTCGCTGTGGACCCGCGAACTCGAAGCCGAGATCGTGCCAACCTGCCGCGAACTCGGCATCGGCCTCGTCCCGTTCTCCCCGCTCGGCCGCGGCTTCCTGACCGGCCGCTACCGCACCACCGAAACCATGGCGGACAACGACGTGCGGCGCTACCAGCCCCGGTTCGCCGACGGCAACCTCGACCGGAACCTCGCGATCGTGGCGAAACTCGAAGAGCTCGCCACCGCGAAAGAGGTCACGACCGGACAGCTGGCGCTGGCGTGGGTGCAGGCGCGCGGCGAGGACGTCGTGCCGATCCCGGGCACGCGGCGAAAGCAGTACCTGGAGGAAAACCTCGCGGCCCTGACCGTTGAGCTGACCGCGGACGACCTCGCCGCGATCGAGGCCGTCGCCGCACCGGAGAACTTCGCGGGCGCGCGCTACGACGCGGCGCACCTCGCGTTCGTCAACCGCTGAACCACCGAGGCGGCGCTGGACAACAGAAGATCCAGCGTCGCCTGGGCTGCGGCATTCCCCGAGCGACAGCTGTCTCTCGTTCGGGCCGGAGCAGATCGCCCTCGGAGATCGAGCCCCTTGACCTCAACTGGAGCCGGTACGGCCTGCCGCGCTCCTCAGTCGCCCCAGCGAGACCTGGCCGGGCTTCACTCGCTGACCATGCGCTCCACCACGTCGAACGCCTGCGTCAACCGCTCCCGGTGCGACTCCGCCAGCTCGGCCAGGTCCTCCCCCTCCAGCCTGCGCCGGACCGTCGCCACCGCCACCGTCCGGTAGGCCGCGACCACTAACGCGGCCGCCAGCACCGCGTCCCCGGAAAACCGCGTGTCCGCGGCGAGTTCCGCGGCCAGTTCGGCTTCCATCTCGTACCCGAACGCCCGCAGCCGTGCGATCAGCGCGGGCGACTCCGCGACCGTCCGCATCAACGGCTCGACGTCGCCGCCCACGCCGGACAGCACGTGCCCCTCATCCAGCAGCGTCAGCGCGAGCTGCCGGAGCGCGTCCACCACGCCGCCGGTCCGCGTCCGGACCGCCGACCGCACCAGCTCGATCGCCTCCGGCAAGCGGTCCAGCAGCAGGTCCTCCTTGCGCTCGAAGTGCGAGAACACCGTCACCTTGGACACCCCGGCCGCCGCGGCGACCTCGGCGATCGTGACCTCGTCGAACCCGCGTTCCAGGAACAGCGCGGTCGCGACCTCGGCGATCCGCGCCCGCGTCCTGGCTCCGCCCCGATCGCCGCGATTGGGCATGAGTCCACCCTTCCGTGTTACATTTACCTGGTAAGCTTACTCAGTAAGCACACTTGGTTAAGCCGTCGGGCAAGGATAGAGGGGAGTACGTCATGGAGCGGACCGAGGTGATCGTCGCCGGGGCCGGGCCCACCGGGTTGTTCCTCGCCGGGGAGCTCGCGCTGCGCGGGGTGGGAGTGACCGTGCTGGACCGGCTGGAGGAGCCGGACCGGAACATCAAGGCCGGGTCGGTCAACGTCGCCAGCGCCGAGCTGCTCGACCGGCGCGGCCTGCTGCCCGCGGCGGAGGCGGCGCAGCGGCGGTTCCTCGAATCGGTCGGCCGATTCGGCCCGACAGTCGAGGCCGCCAGGCGGGGCGGCCGCCGGTTCCTGGCCGCCGGGCACTTCGCCGGGTTCCTGTTCGACAACGACCTGATCGATCAGAGCGACCCCGTGCTCGCCGCGCACCGGGCGGTGTCGAACGGGCTCGGCGTGCCGCAGCAAGAGGTCGAGCTGATGCTCGCCGAACACTGCGCTCAGCTCGGCGTGGAGGTCCGGCGCGGCGTCGAGGTCCAGGGCGTGCGGGGCGCCGGCGAGTCGGTGACTGTCGAAACGAGCGCGGGCGAGTTCGCCGCGGGCTGGCTCGTCGCGGCCGACGGCGGGCGGAGCGTCATCCGCAAGCAGCTCGGCATCGAGTTCGCCGGCACAGACCCGGACATGACCGGCTACCAGGCGATCGCCGACTTCGAGGACGCGAGCGACCTGCGCCCCGGCTGGACCTGGACGCCGCGCGGGGTCTACGCGTACGGACCGGTCCCCGGCCGGATTTTCCTCAGCCGCTTCCGGAAGCCGCCGCAAGACCGCGACGTTCCGGTGTCGGTCGAGGAGCTGCAGGAAGCCGTCCGCGACGTCACCGGGGTCTCGGTCACCATCACCGGAATCCGCGGCAGGGCAACGCGGTTCACCGACAACGCGCGCCAAGCGCGGCACTACCGCCAAGGCCGCGTGTTCCTGGCAGGCGACGCCGCGCACGTCCACTCCCCGCTCGGCGGACAGGGCCTGAACCTCGGCCTCGGCGACGCGGCGAACCTCGGCTGGAAGCTCGCCGCGACCGTCCAGGGCTGGGCTCCGGCGGGGCTGCTCGACACCTACGAAACCGAACGCCACCCGATCGGCGCGGGGGTGCTCGACTGGACCCGTGCCCAGGTCGCGCTCCTGCGCGGTGACGAACGCACCGAGCAGCTGCGCAAGATCGTCGGCGGCGAACTGCTCCAGGTGCCGGCCGCGATGAACCGCATCGTCGCGCTGTCGTCCGGAATCCTGCAGCACTACGACGTCGCCGACGACGCCGCCGAACCGGTCGGGTCGATTGCCGGGGACGTGGAGCTGACGTCCGGAACCCGCCTCGCTGACCACGCGCACGACGGGCGGTTCGTGCTCGTCGACCGCTCCCCCGACGGCCGGTTCGCGGTCTCCGGCTTGGCCGATCGGCTGGCCTGCGTCGCCGATCCGGCCGACGAACCGAGCCTGCTCGTGCGGCCGGACGGAGTGATCGTCTGGGCGAGTTCCGGGAGCGACGACCAGAAGCTTCTCGACGCCGCGCTCGCGCGATGGGCGGGTGCGAAATAAATAAGTTGCGGGAGTTCGAGGCGGACGGCACAGTGAGCGGCGTCCGGCGGGAAGCCGCCGGCTGCCGGAAGAAAGGGAGGTGCGTCGTGGAGATTGTCCGGGCGCTGTCCTGCCCTCTTCCGCCCGCCCGCCTCGGCTAGAGCACGCGCTCGCCCGGTGGGCACCCTGATCTAGGAGAACCCACCAGTGCGCGAGCACGATTTCGACGAATTTTCCGACGCCTCCGACTACACCGACCGCCGGATGCGCCGTCGCCCGAGCTACGACGACGGGCCCGCCCCGGCCCGCCGGGGACGGCTCACCGAAGCCGAGCGAGTCCGTCTCTCCCAGCTTCGCGAAGACGCCTACACCGAAACCGAACTGCCCGACGGCGCCGACCGATGGACCAACTGGGACGACGCCGACCAAGGGCCGCATCCCCGGCCGGATTGGGTGGTCACGGAACTCGCCGCGGTCGACACCGACCTCGGCGTGCTCAAGACCGGCAAGGAAGCGGATGTCCATCTGCTGCGCCGCAATCTTCCCGGCGAAGACGGCGTTCTGCTTGCGGCCAAGCGATACCGCTCAGACGAGCACAAGCTGTTCCACCGCGACGCGGGCTATCTCGAGGGCAGGCGGATGCGCCGGTCCCGCGAGATGCGCGCGATGGCCGGGCGCACCTCGTTCGGCCGCAACCTGATCGCCGAACAGTGGGCGGTGGCGGAGTTCGCCGTCCTCAGTCGCTTGTGGACGATCGGCGCGCCGGTGCCGTATCCGGTGCAGCGGCACGGCACCGAGATCCTGCTGGAATTCCTCGGCGAATCCGACGGCACCGCCGCGCCCCGGCTGGCGCAGCTGCGGCCCGAACCGGACGAGCTGGCCGACCTGTGGGAGCAGGCCGTGTCCGCGCTGGAACTCCTGGCGGGGCAAGGGCTCGCGCACGGCGACCTGTCCGCGTACAACCTCCTGGTGCACGAAGGACACCTGATGGTGATCGACCTTCCCCAGGCGGTCGACGTGATCGCGAACCCCCGCGGCCGGGAATTCCTGGCCCGGGACGTCGCGAACCTCGCCGGATGGTTCCACGGCCGCGGACTGTCCGAACAGGTCACCGACACCGATGACCTGGTGCGGGAACTGGAAAGCGCGGCCGGTCTCGGCTGAGCGGGCGGGCGGGGCCGCGAGTGTGCGGCAGCGCACACCTGCGACCCCGCCCACAACCGCCCACCTGGGTGCGGGGCAACCGCGATCTCTCAGGTAGAGTGTGTCAAGACCGCAACGGCGGCGTGGATGAGTTGGTGTCCGTCGCCTCCACAGTCCGCAGAAGGACTCGCGGCCATCCGAAGCAATTTCCGTCGGTGTGCCACGCCATGGCTCGGCGCACCGGGTCCGTCCCTGTGAACGCCCATCGCCACACCATCTTGCCCTGCCTGCGCGCGGGCAGCCCGGGCCTCCCTTGCGACGTGCCACGTCCGAGAGGCATTTGTGACAGTCACGTACGAACCCGGCCAGTCTTCCCGCTCCCGCGGGGACCGCCCCGAGCGCAAGCCGCGGCACCGGCCGGCCGGTGGAGACGTTCTCCACAACGACACGGTGGAGACCCCCGCCGTGAAGACCTTCGCCCAGCTGGGCCTGCCCGAGCCGCTGCTGCGGGCGCTCGCCGAGGCGGGCATCGACTCCCCGTTCCCGATCCAGTCCGCGACCATCCCGGACGCGCTGGCCGGCCGCGACGTGCTGGGCCGCGCCCAGACCGGTTCCGGCAAGACGCTGGCCTTCGGCCTGGCCATCCTGGCCCGGCTCGACGGCGGCAAGGCCCGCCCGAAGCGCCCCCGCGCGCTCGTGCTGGTGCCGACCCGCGAACTGGCCATGCAGGTGGCCGACTCGCTGACCCCGCTCGCCAAGTCCCTCGGCCTCTGGTGCCGCACCGCGGTCGGCGGCATGTCCTTCGGCCGCCAGGCGGAGTCGCTCGCCCGCGGCGTCGACCTGCTGATCGCCACCCCGGGACGGCTGTCGGACCACGTCCGCCAGGGCACCGCCTCGCTCGGCGACTGCAACTTCATCGCGCTCGACGAGGCCGACCAGATGGCCGACATGGGCTTCATGCCGCAGGTCCGCGAGATCATGGACCTCACCCCTCCCGGCGGGCAGCGGCTGCTGTTCTCCGCGACGCTCGACGGCGACGTCGACAAGCTGGTCCGGCAGTACCTGGCCGACCCGGTCACGCACTCGGTCGCGCCGTCGACCGCGAGCGTCACCACCATGGACCACCACCTGTTCCAGGTGTCGCACTCGGACAAGCAGGACATCATCACCCGGATCGGCGCCCGCGAGGGCCGCACGATCATGTTCGTGCGCACCAAGCACCACGTGGACCGGCTCACCGAGCGGCTGCGCGAGAGCGGCGTGCACGCGGTCGCCCTGCACGGCGGCAAGACCCAGGGCCAGCGCAACCGCGTCCTCGCCGACTTCAAGGAAGGCCACGCGGCGGTCCTGGTGGCCACCGACGTCGCCGCGCGCGGCATCCACGTCGACGACATCTCCCTGGTGCTGCACGTCGACCCGGCCGCGGACCACAAGGACTACCTGCACCGCGCGGGCCGCACCGCCCGCGCGGGCGCGTCCGGCATCGTCGTCACCCTGGTGACGCACGACCAGCGGCGCACCGTCCGCCGGATGACCGACCGGGCCGGCGTCCGCGCCGAGACCACGATGATCCGCGCCGAGGACGAGGACCTGTCGCGCATCACCGGCGCCCGCGAGCCGAGCGGCGAGCCGGTTGTGGAACGTCGCCGGGAGTCCCCGCGCCGCTCCGGCGGCCGAGGCTTCGGCGGCGACCGCGGCGGCTTCCGAGGCCCGCGCGAAGGCGGCGGCTACCGCGGTTCCCGCGAAGGCGGCCGCGGTGGTTACGGCTCGCGTGACGATCGCGGCGGTTACGGCTCCCGCGACGACCGCGGTGGTTACGGTTCGCGTGACGACCGAGGCTCGCGCGACGGCGGCTACAACCGTGGCTCGTACGAAGGCCGCGGCTCCCGCGACGGCGGTTACGCCCGCGAAGGCGGTCGCGAAGGCGGCTACTCGCGCGAAGGCGGTCGCGAAGGCGGCTACTCGCGCGAAGGCGGTCGCGAGGGCGGCTACGCCCGCGAAGGCGGCTACGGCTCCCGGGAAAACCACGGCGGCGGCGGTTACAGCCGCAGCCGAAAGCAGTCCCGCGCCGGCGGCGGCTTCGGCCGCCCGAGCCGCGGCCCGCGCCGCGGACACGACTCGTGATTGACGCTTGAACACTGAGAACGGCCCCGCTTCGGCGGGGCCGTTCTTCGTTTCCGGCAGGTTTCGGGTGCCGGGCCGGTCGGCCGGGGGCGTTCTTCGTTTCCGGCCCGGTTCGCGCACCGCAACGGCTGGCCCCGGGCTCGCTGCCAGCCAGCGCCAGTCACCGCGCCCCGGCAGCCACGCCCGGCTCAACGGCCGTTGCCGCACCGGGCCGCGCCGCCGCAGCGATCGTCGCCGAACTGCATCACGCACAGCGCGACCGTCGCCGCCCAAGAGCATCACGCCCGTCCCACCGGCCGTCGCCGAACAACGTGCCGCCAAGCAAACAGTCGTGGCCGAACAATGCCTCGCCCGTCGCAGCGATCACTACTGAGCACGACCTCGCCCAGCGCAGCCATCACCGCCAAACAGCACCTCGCCCGGCCAACCACACTCCACCAGCCACGCTCCACCGCCACAGCAGCCACTGCCAAACAAAACCTCGCCCAGCGCAGCAGCGGCCGCCAAACAACACCTCGCCCGGCCGACCACACTCCACCAACCAGCCACGCCCCACAGCCGCACCCGCCTGGTTTCCGTTGCCCCGCCCCGCTTCCCGGGCCTCCCGAGACACGGGCCGAGACGGGGGCGGGAAACGCGCCACCCGGCCGGATGCGACACTGCCTCAGTGACTGACACTCCGCCGCTGCCGCCTGAGAACGTCTTCGACTGGCTTGAAACCGAAGGCCAGCGGCGCGCGGAAGCCGGGCTCTCCCGGCGGATGAATCCGCGTCCGGCGCAGCACACCGCGCTCGACCTCGCGGGCGGCGACTACCTCGGGCTCGCCCGGGACAAGCGCGTCGCCGGAGCCGCTGCCGCGGCTGCGTTGCGGTGGGGGGCCGGGGCGACTGGGTCGCGGCTGGTCACCGGGTCCACCGAACTCCACGCGGAGCTCGAACACGAACTCGCCCGGTTCTGCGGAGCCCAAGCGGCGCTGGTGTTCTCCTCCGGATTCACCGCCAACCTCGGCGCGGTCACGGCCCTGTCCGGGGCCGAATCGGCGATCGTCACCGACAAGTACGTCCACGCCTCGCTGGTCGAAGGCTGCCGGCTGTCCCGCGCGGACATCGCGGCCGTCGAGCACTCGGCACCGTCGGCGATCAAGCACGCGTTGGCTACTCGACGCAAACCGCGCGCGGTCGTGGTTGCCGACTCGGTGTTCTCGGCCGACGGCGAGCTCGCGCCGCTGGGCGAACTCGCCGAAATCTGCCGTGCGCACAGTGCCGCGCTGGTGGTCAACGACGCGCACGGCTTCGGCGTCCTCGGCGAAGGCGGCCGGGGCGCGGTGCACGCCGCGGGCCTGTCGTCCGCGCCGGACGTCGTCACCACCCTTACACTCTCGAACGCCCTCGGCTCACAAGGCGGCGCCGTCGTCGGTCCGCGCCGCGTGATCCGGCATCTCGTGGACACCGCGCGCAGCTTCATCTTCGACACCGCCCTCGCCCCGGCGAGCGCCGCCGCCGCGCTGACTGCGTTGCAGGTGCTCAAGTCCGAACCGGACCTGCCGGCGAAGGTCGTCGAGAACGCCGGAAACCTGGCGATGGGGCTGAAAAACGCCGGTCTGCCGGTCGAACTCCCGGAAACCGCGGTGGTCGCGGTGCCGACGCCGTCGCCGCAGGCGGCCACCGCGTGGGCAGAAGCCTGTGCGGAGCAAGGAATCCAGGTCGGCTGCTTCCGCCCGCCCGCCGTACCGGACGGCGTTTCCCGGCTGCGTCTCACCGCCCGCGCGGACCTCTCCGAAGCGGACGTCGACCGCGCGGTGAAGGTGATCGCGGCGACCGCGCCTCGCGGCTGATCCCGGCGGCCTCCCCAAGGAACTCCTCGGACCCGCATGAGACTGCCGTGCATCGAGCGCGAACTTCCCCGACAGCGCACCGCCATCCGCACCGGGTGAGGCAAGCCGCCGAAAACCCCGCTATCCCCGGCGGCGCATGGTGATGTGCGGAATCCCGTCCTCGAGGTATTCCTCGCCCTCGGCCACAAACCCGAACCGCGCGTAAAGCTGCTGCGCATAGGTCTGCGCCTCCAGCACGAACTCGCCCGCCGCGCCCTCCACCGCGGCCGCCATCAACTGCGCCGCCAAACCCTGACCGCGCGCCGACTTCGCCGTCACCACCCGGCCGATCCGCGCGCCGCCGCCAGGTTCGGCCAGCACGCGCAGGCACGCCACCACTTCCGAGCCGGAAGTCAGCCACAGGTGCTGCGTCTCCGGAAGCAGATCGCGCCCGTCGATGTCGGCGTACACGCAGTCTTGTTCCACCACGAACACGTCCGACCGCAGCCGGAGGATCTCGTACAGATCGGCGGCGGCGAGGTCGGGTCCGGCAGCGCGGTGCAGAGTCGTCACACCACCCTGCTTAACACAGCTCAGCCGAAGAGCCGCGCCTGGGATTGCGCCGCGATGTCGTCCGAGAACTGCGAAACCCGCGTGTACACCCCGGGCTTGCCCGGCTTCCCGCATCCGTCGCCGAAGGACACGATGCCGACCAGGGTGTCGCCTTCGACGAGCGGGCCGCCGGAATCTCCCTGGCACGCGTCCTGGCCGCCCTGCGGGTACCCGGCGCACACCATGCTCGCCGGGTCGTAGGTGTCGTAGGCCGTCTTGCAGGTGGAGTCGCTGACGACCGGCACCTGGGCACTGCGCAGCACGTCCGACCGCTCCCCGCCTTCGGAAAGCCGTCCCCAGCCCAGCACGGTCGCCTGCGTGCCTTCCGCGTACAGCGACTGGTCGCTCTTGCCCGCGAGCTTCGCCGCGCGGTACGGCAGCCGTCCGCGCACAGTCAGCACCGCGATGTCGTCGCCCTTGGTCGGGTCGCTGTAGTCCGGGTTCACCCAGACCCGCGAGACGCCGAGTTCCACGCCGTCGTCACCGCGTTTGTCCTGGCGGCCGGCGACCACGTGGACCGACGATTTCGGCAGGGCTTTCGCGCAATGCGCGGCGGTCGCCACCGCGGACGGGCTCACGATCACCGCGCCGCAGAACTGCGAACCGCTCTGGTCGGTGAGGTACACCGCGTACGGGTGGTCGGCCAGCGAGGCTTCGCTGCCGCCGACGATCCGCGGCTGCGCGTGCGAGCCGGGATCGGAAGGCGTCGACGCCCAGGCCGAGCCGACCGGGACCGCGATCGCGGCGGCGAGCAGCGACCCCGCCGCGAGCAAGACCGGACGACGGAACTTCGCGGGCATGGGCTTTCCCTTCATCGGCACTACGACAGCACAGCCTGGACGCGCACGGGAATCAACCGACTCCGGCGCGTGCACACACGGCCGCGATTACCCTAAACGGGCCAAGCCCAAAACGGTGTCACTGGAACGGGTGGACTCTCTATACACCGAGCGCATTCGATTAAGTGGAGTCATGCGACGGAAAACAGCCGCGACGGCCGGCGCGCTGACAGTCTTCTTGCTGGCCGGATGTGCCACGAGCACTCCCACGGCTCCCCCGCCGAGCCCGTTGACCGCGCCGTCGGCAGCGCCCAGCCCGACACTTCCGGCAACTCGGACAGCGACGAGCGCTCCCGCCGTCACCTGGCAGGTGGGTGCTCGCCCGCTTCCGCTGCGCCCGGACGGCTTCGGCGAGATCCAGCCGACTCCACCCGAACTGGTGAACCGCTCGCTGCCGACCCAGGATTTCCTCCCGCCTCCGTCGAGCACCACGTACGCCGCGAAGATCGCCGACGTCCCCGACACCGTGCTCAAGCGCAGCACTTGGCAGGCCGCGTGCCCGGTGTCGTCGGCGGACCTCCGCTACGTCACGCTTTCCTTCTGGGGCTTCGACCATCGCGCGCACACCGGCGAGCTGCTGGTGAACAAGGACGGCGCTTCGGCGGTGGTGAAAGCGTTCAGCGAGCTGTACGCGCAGCAGTTCCCCATCGAGGAAATGCGCATCACCTCCCCCGCCGAGCTCAACGCGCCGCCCACCGGCGACGGCAACGACACCAGCGCGTTCGTCTGCCGTCCGATGCGCGGACAGAAGAACTGGTCCGCGCACGCGTACGGGCTCGCGGTGGACGTCAATCCGTTCTGCAATCCCTACACCAAGGACGACCTCGTCGTGCCGGAGCTGGCATCCGCCTACGTCGACCGCGCCAACGTGCGGCCGGGGATGGTCACCGCCGACGGCCCGATCGTGCGCGCGTTCGCCGGAGCGGGCTGGCAGTGGGGCGGGGCGTGGAAGTCGCCGGTCGACCGGATGCATTTCACAGCCAACGGCGAGTGATCCGGGAACACCGGGGCGGGTCGCCGGGGTTGACTAGGCTGGCAGCAGACCGCTTTCGGGAAGGACCGCCGTGCCGCATTACGACCTGGTGATCATCGGGACCGGATCGGGAAACTCGATCCTCGGGCCGGAGTTCGCCGACCTCCGGACGGCCATCGTCGAGAAGGGCGTGTTCGGCGGGACCTGCCTGAACGTCGGCTGCATCCCGACGAAGATGTTCGTCTACGCCGCCGACGTCGCCGCGACGCCCGCGGGCAGTTCGCGCTTCGGCGTGGACGAGGAGCTCACCGCGGTGCGCTGGCCGGACATCCGGGACCGGATCTTCGGCCGGATCGACCCGATCGCCGAGGGTGGCGCGGAGTACCGCGAGAACCACGAGGACAACCGCAACGTCGACGTCTACCGCGGCGAAGGCCGGTTCACCGGGATGAAGGAGCTGCGCGTCAGCTTCCCCGACGGCCGTCCGGACGAGGTCGTCACCGCGGACCGGTTCGTGCTCGCCGCGGGCGGGCGGCCGGTGATCCCGGACGTGCCGGGGCTGGCCGAAACCGGTTACTACACCTCCGACACGATCATGCGCCTCGACGCGCTGCCAGAGCGGATCGTCATCCTCGGCGGCGGCTACATCGCGGCGGAATTCGCGCACGTCTTCGCGTCGTTCGGCGTCGCGGTCACCATGGTGAACCGCTCCGGCGCCCTGCTGCGGCAGGAGGACGCGGACGTCAGCGCCCGGTTCACCGAACTGGCTTCGCAGCGGTTCGACGTCCGGCTTGAGCGCAAGACGGTTCGCGCGCGCCGCACGGACAACGGGGTCGCGCTGGATCTCGAAGGCCCGCAGGGCGCGGAGACCGTCGAGGCCGATCTGATCCTGGTCGCCACCGGCCGCAAGCCGAACTCGGACCTGCTCGACGTGGGTGCCACCGGCGTCGCCACCACCGAGCGCGGGCACGTCGTGGTGGACGACTACCAGCAGACGTCCGTCGAAGGCATCTACGCGCTCGGCGACATCTCGTCGCCGCTGGAGCTGAAGCACGTCGCGAACCACGAAGCCCGCGTGGTGCAACACAATCTGGCGCACCCGGACGACCGCATCAAGGCCGACCACCGCTTCGTGCCGCACGCGGTGTTCACCTCGCCGCAGGTGGCGTCGGTCGGGCTGACCGAGGCGCAGGCGACCGAACGAGGACTGTCCTTTGTGGTCTCGAAGCAGGACTACGCGGGCATCGCCTACGGCTGGGCGATGGAGGACACCACCGGTTTCGCGAAGCTGCTCGCCGACCCGGCGACCGGACAGCTGCTGGGCGCGCACATCATCGGCCCGCAGGCGTCGACGGTGATCCAGCCGCTGATCCAGGCGATGAGCTTCGGCCTCGACGCGCGGTCGATGGCGCGCGGGCAGTACTGGATCCACCCGGCGATGCCGGAACTGGTGGAAAACGCGCTGCTGAACCTGCCGCTCGACTGACCCCGGGGATACCCAGAGTTGATCTCGCGCCGAGGCGATTCCCGAATCGGGTAACAAGGATGTCGCGTTGTTACTGTTCCCCGCGGAGGTGCGGGGACTGACATGACCGACATGATCGCCGGGGGAATCGTTGTGGCCGCGAAAGATTTGGCCGCTCGCTGGAGCGAGGTCACGGATCTCGAGCTGATGTTCGCCGTGCGGCGCGCGGAGCTCGGGACGACGGCCGCGACGCAGGCATTGCTGGAAGAGCTTCGGGCGATGCCGCCCGAACAGGCTGTGCAATGTCTCGCGGTCGCGGTGGCCGCGCTCGACGACGTCCGGCGCACCGGCCAGCTTCCCGGGCCGGTGCTGGAAGACGCCGCGCTGGCGAGCTAGGCGGCTGTCCGGCGGCAGTGTCCACAGTGGGCAGACGCCGTCGGGGCAGGGACCAAACGAAACGGGCGGCCGGTAACCCACCGGCCGCCCGTTCCCGTCAGATCAGACGAATCGACGCCGACCGGCGAGACCGCCGAAGATCATCTGCGTCACCATCACCACGAGCAGCACGATCAACGACACCGTCCAGCTGCCCGTCGCATCGTGCAGCAGGCCGAACACGAACGGCCCCACCGCGGCCAGCAGGTACCCGAAGCCCTGCGCCATCCCCGACAACCGCGCCGTCTCGGCACCGCTGCGGGCGCGCAGGGCGATCACCGTCAGCGCCAGCGAGAACACGCTCATCCCGATGCCGAGCAGGACACTCCACAGCAGCGGCGAGAACCCGGGCGCGATGACCAGACCCAGCATCCCAGCCGCGCCGAAGACGCCCATTCCGACGATCCACGGGCTCTGGCTCTTCTGCCGCGCCGCGATCGGCGGGATCACCAGGCTGATCGGCACCGCGATCACCGAGATCAGGCCGAGCAGCAGACCGGCGTCGGCCTTGCTGACGCCCGCGTCGATGAAGACCTGCGGCAGCCAGCCCATCACGACGTAGGCGATGAACGACTGCAGGCCGAAGAAGATCGTGACGATCCACGCCAGCGGGCTGCGCATCAGCGACCGGGCGCGAGCGGCACCAGCGGCCGGGCGCGGCGGGCGGCCGGCGCCGCGCGAAGCGATCAGCCACGCCACCAAAGCGATCGCCGACAGCACGCCCCACGCGCCGAGCGCGGCACGCCAGCCGCCGAAGGCGGATTCCAGCGGCGGGCTCAGCGCGGAACCCGCCGCGCCGCCGCCCTGCAGCGCCGCGGTGTAGACGCCGGTCATGAGCCCGACGCGAGCCGGGAACGAATCCTTGATGACCACCGGGATCAGCACGTTGACCAGCGCGATTCCGGCGGTGGCGATGAGCGTGCCGCCGAGCACGACGTACGGTCCGTCGAGCACCCGCACCACCAGGCCCGCCGTCAGCACCGCCAGCGCGAGACCGATCGCCGGGCCAATGCCAAGGCGGCGCGACAGCACGGGCGCGGCCAGGCCGGCGCCTGCGAAGCACAGGCCGGGCAGGGTCGTGAGGATGCTCGCCCACACCGCGGACGCGCCGAGGCTTCCGCGCATTTCCGCGAGCAGCGGGCCGACGCTCGTGATCGCCGGCCGCAGGTTCATCGCCGTCAGCACCACCGCGACCGCCAGCAGCACGCCGCCGGCCACCACGCCCGGCCGGCGACCGGCGGGCACCTCTTCCTCGAGGCTGCCTTCCAGTTCGAGCTCGAGCCGGTCGGAATAGGTGGCGGTGGACACGGCTGCGGAGTCTCGGGAATCGGCGGACATGTGCGCTACTATCGCATACGTAGGATGATTGGATGAAGGGATCAGGCTGTGCCGTTGGCCACCACCCGCCGCGCCGGACTCGTCGACCAGGTCATCGACCAGCTGCGCGAGGCGGTCACCGCAGGAGAATGGCCGATCGGGCACCGGATCCCGACCGAGCCGGAGTTGTCCGCGCAGCTGGGCGTCGGGCGCAACACGGTCCGCGAGGCCGTGCGCGCGCTGGCGCACACCGGGATCTTGGAAGTCCGCCAGGGCGACGGCACGTACGTGCGCGCGACGAGCGAGGTGTCCGGCGCGATCCGCCGGCTGTGCGGCACGGAACTGCGCGAGGTGCTGCACGTGCGCCGGCTGCTGGAGGTCGAAGGCGCCCGGCTGGCCGCGACCGCGCGCACCGACGAAGACGTGGCCGAACTGCGCGTCCTGCTCAACCGCCGCGACACCGACTGGGACGAAGGCCGCCTCGACGATTTCGCCCGCAGCGACGCGGAATTCCACCAGGTGGTGGTCCGGTGCGGGCACAACGGGCTGCTGCTGGAGCTCTACCGCGGCCTGATGGAGGCGATCACCGCGAGCGTGGCGTCCACTTCGGACAATCCGGAGCACGCGGAGATGATCCGGCACCGGGAGCTGGTGGACGCGATCGAAGCCCGCGACGCGGATCGGTCGGCCGCCGAAGCCGCGGGATTCTTGGACGTGCTGATCGCGCGGGCGGAAGACCTGTAGAAGTCCGTGAAGGGCTCCTTGAGGGAATCAGATTCAAGCCAAGAGCCCCGGGACCGACCCAGGATGATATAAACAAAAAAAACACCACCACACACAAATAAAAATAGGAATAAGGAGGAG
>NZ_JBHZAG010000138.1:13692-17204 GCF_042754125.1 Amycolatopsis sp. NPDC059235 | reverse complement strand
CGGCCCGCCGCGGGGGGGGGGGGCCCCGCGCGGCCCGGCCTTTCCGGACCCTTGGGGGTAACCGGCCCCCCCCAAGGAGTCCTTCACGACAACGGTGACCGGGAGACGGCCGTAAGGTGGACGGCAACGGCTCGACGCAGTGCGCAGGAGAGGAGGTCGGCCCGTGCGGCTCGACCACGAATTCACCGTCCCCGCCCCGATCGGGGAGGTCTGGCAGGCCGTCATCGACCCGGAGCGGGTCGCCCCGTGCATGCCGGGCGCCTCGCTCACCAAGGTGGAGGGCGACACCTTCGCGGGCACGGTGAAGGTCAAGCTGGGGCCGATTTCGCTGCTGTACAAGGGAACCGGCGAGTTCCTGGATAAGGACGAGGCGGCCCGCAAGGTCGTCATCAAGGCGTCCGGCAAGGACTCGCGCGGCGGCGGCACCGCGGCCGCGACGGTCACCCTCACGCTCACCGAACGCGACGGCGGCACGCACGGCGCGGTCGCCACCGACCTGGCGATCACCGGACGTCCGGCGCAGTTCGGGCGCGGGCTGATCTCCGAGGTGGGCGGCAAGATCCTGGACACTTTCGCGGGGAATCTCGCGGCCTCGCTGGAGACTCCGGCCGAGGAGACTGAGGCTCCGGCGGCGAAGGCCGAAGCGAAGCCTGCCGAGACGGCCAAGCCCGCCGAGGAGAAGCCAGTCGCCGACGAGAAGCCGCACCTGCGGAGCGTCCCGGCAGGCGGTTCGACCGGCGAGACCGAGGCGATCGACCTGCTCGACTACGCCGGGCAGTCCGTCGCGAAGCGGCTCGCCCCGGTGGCCGCGGGCGCGGTCGTGCTGCTGATCGTGCTGGCGATCGTGCGGAAGCTGCGCCGCCGCTGACCGGCCGGGAGGTTGCCCGCTCGCTCTACTCAGAGCGTGCCCAGTGGGCAGTGAACGGGGTGGTTTTTCCCTCGGTTCGGCTAGATTCGGAGCTGACCCGCTACCCTGGGCAACTTCCGTAGGCCGAATTTCGCGTGGGGGCGCCCGTGACGCAGGCACCTGTCCCCATCGGGGTGCGCGGCGCGGTGACGGGCTGGCGCGGCTGGCCGCCGCGCTGGACGATGTGGGCGGTCGCGCGGCGGCGCTGGATCGGCTACGCGATGGCGTGCGAGGCCGTCGCCGTGGCGGTCACGGTGACGGGTCTCGCGACCGGCTTCGGCGGCCCAGTGCAGATCAGTTCGTTCGGCGTGCTCGTCGGGCTCGGCATCGCGCAGGCCGAAATGTCGCGGCGGATCGAACGCCTGCGACGGTGGATGAGCGGCCAGACGCACATCAACGTCACGTCCGTCTGGTACCTCGCCGGCGCGTTCCTGCTTCCGCCGGCGTGGGTCGCGTTGCTGGCGTTGGTGTTGTACCTGCATCTGTGGCTGCGAGTGTGGCGACACGTGCGTACGCGGCCCGCGCATCGCTTCGCGGCGAGTACGGCGTGGGCAATGCTGTCGTGCTTCGCGGCGTCCGCGGTGTTGACCATCGGCGGTCTGGATCAAGCGGGGCTCGACACTGCGTACGGCGTCCTCGCGCTCGTGCTGGCGGCAGTCGCCTTTGAACTGGTGAACGTCGTGCTCGTAGCGACGGGCATCTACCTGTACACGAACAGCCGCTCTCCCGCGGACCTCATCGGCACCTGGGAGGACAACGCCTTCGAGATCGCGACGCTCTGTCTCGGCGGGCTCGCGGCGCTGGCGTTCGTCCATCAACCGGTGCTGGTGGTGTTCGTGCTGCCGCCGTTGTTGTTGCTGCACCGCTATCTCCTGCTGAAACAGCAGTTGCAGGTGGCGGTCGTGACCGACGAGAAGACCGGGCTGCTCAACACCGCGGGCTGGCACGAACTGGCGACCCGCGAGTTCACCCGCGCCCGGCGACGGGGGACCGGCAGCGGGTTCGCCGTCTTGATGATCGATCTCGACCACTTCAAGCGCATCAACGACACGTACGGTCACCTCACCGGCGACGAGGTGCTGGCCGCGGTTGCCGTGGCGATCGAGGCTTCGGTGCGGCAAAGCGACACCGTCGGCCGGTTCGGCGGCGAGGAATTCGTGGTCCTGCTGCCCGCGACTGGCGACACCGACGTGCTCGGAATCGCCGAACGGGTGCGGATCGCGGTGGGGGAGCTGACGGTCGCGGTGGGAGGTCCGCTGCGGATCAGCGGACTCTCCGTGTCCGTCGGCGTCGCGTGTTACCCGCAGGCAGGTGCCACGCTCGACGAGGTGCTGCGATCGGCCGATGCCGCGTTGTACCGGGCGAAAGACGGCGGCCGGAACCGCGTCGCGGTCTGAGCCGGAAATACCGGGCGCGGGCAATTGTTGAACGTTGTATGAGCACTGCGGATCACGAGACCGACGTCGTGGTGATCGGGGCCGGGCAGGCCGGGCTGTCGGCGGCGTATCACCTGCGCCGGGCCGGGTTCGCCAACGAACGCGGCTTCGTCGTGCTCGACCACGGCAAACGCGCGGGCGGCGCGTGGCAGTACCGCTGGCCGTCGCTGGTGGTCGGGAAGGTGCACGGGATCCACGACCTGCCGGGGATGGCGTTCGGGACTCCGGACGCGACGCGGCCCGCCAGCGAGGCCGTGTCGGAGTACTTCGGGCGCTTCGAGAAGACGTACGACTTGCCGGTGCACCGTCCGGTCGACGTGACCGCGGTGCGGCGCGCGGGGGAGCGGCTAGTGGTCGAATCGCCTGCGGAGACGTGGGCGGCGCGCGCGGTGATCAGCGCGACGGGGACGTGGGACCGGCCGTTCTGGCCGCGTTATCCGGGCAGTTTCGCCGGACGGCAGCTGCACACGGCGGACTACCGCGGTGCTGAGGAGTTTCGTGGCCAGCGCGTGGTGGTCGTGGGCGGCGGGACGTCGGCGGTGCAGTTGCTGATGGAGATCGGTCCCGTCGCGCGTTCGACGGTGTGGGTGACGCGGCGTCCGCCGGTGTGGCGCGAGGAGGAGTTCAGCGAGGACTGGGGACGGATGGCGGTGGCGAAGGTCGACGAGCGGGTGCGGGCCGGGCTGCCGCCGGAGAGCGTCGTGAGCGTGACGGATCTGCCGGTGACGCCGCAGGTGCTCGCCGGGCGCGCGGCGGGATATCTGGAGCGGCGGCCGATGTTCTCGCGGCTGGTTCCCGACGGGGTCGTCTGGGAGGACGGCAGTTTCGAGCCCGCAGACATGATCCTGTGGGCTACCGGGTTCCGGGCCTCGATCGATCACCTGGCGCCGCTGCATCTGCGGACGTCCGGCGGCGGGATCCGGATGGACGGGACTCGCGTTGTGGCGGAGCCGCGGTTGCATCTGGTCGGGTACGGGCCGTCGGCGAGCACGGTGGGCGCGAACCGGGCCGGACGCGCGGCGGTGCAGGAAGTCCGGCGGCTGCTGCAGAGCTGAGGTCCGTGAAGGTGGCCCTCACGGACTCGCGCAAGACGGTGTGGGGCCCCGGAACGGGGTTGGGGGGGGGGTGGGGCACCATAGGTAGGTTTTTAACAAAGGAAGCGTCCGACG
>NZ_JBHZAG010000138.1:0-13682 GCF_042754125.1 Amycolatopsis sp. NPDC059235 | reverse complement strand
GCACTCACGGACTCGCGCAAGTCCGTGAGGGCCACCTTCACGGACTTGGGGGTCGTGAGGGCCACCTTCACGGAATCAGAGTCCCTCAGGGTTCCCCTCACGGCACTTTCGCGG
Source organism: Amycolatopsis sp. NPDC059235 (assembly GCF_042754125.1). Classification (NCBI taxonomy): domain Bacteria; kingdom Bacillati; phylum Actinomycetota; class Actinomycetes; order Pseudonocardiales; family Pseudonocardiaceae; genus Amycolatopsis; species Amycolatopsis sp. NPDC059235. The sequence continues at coordinate 13,568 of NZ_JBHZAG010000138.1, read as the reverse complement.
GCGCGAGCGGGGCGTTCCGCTGATCGGGCGGTCTTGATCGTTTCACGTCCGTTCCGGGCTTGTCGGGAGAAACCGGGCCCGCTACTCTGCCGTTTTAGTTAGGAAACTTTCTTAACGCAATAATCGCAACGAGACGCCGCAGAACCGTAACGCCGCCGCCCTGTTCCCGTCCGGCCCGAAGGAGTGCGACGTGTCCTCGTCCCGTGTCCGAAGTCTCGCCCGGTTCGCCTTGCCGGCCGCCGCGGTGGTGTTGCTGCCCGCGGCGGTCTCGCCCGCGCGCGACGCCCATGCCGCTGCCGCCGATGTGCTGCTGTCCCAAGGGAAACCGGTCAGCACCTCGACGCTTGAGACGTCCACGCTCGGCGGCGACAACGCCGTCGACGGGAATCTCAAGACGCGCTGGGCCAGCGCGGTCAGCGCCGACGCCCAGTGGCTGCGCGTCGATCTCGGGCAGGCCGCCACGATCCACCGGGTCAAGCTGAACTGGGAAGCGGCCTACGCCAAGAAGTACCGCGTCGAGATCTCCGACGACGGCGAGAACTTCAAGCCGATCGCGACGATCACCAACGGCGACGGCGGCACCGACGACCTCACCGGATTGTCCGGGCACGGCCGCTTCCTGCGCTTCGTCGGCACCGAGCGCGCCACGAAGTACGGCTACTCCCTCTGGGAGCTTCAGGCCTACGGCACCCCGGATTCCTCCGGCGACACCCAGGCGCCCACCACTCCGTCGAACCTCGCCGCGGGTGACATCGGCTCCAACAGCGTCGCGCTGACCTGGGCCGCCGCGACGGACAACGTCGGCGTCAGCGGGTACGACGTGCTCCGGGACGGCAAGTCCGTCGCCACCAGCACGTCCACGTCCTACACCGACAACGGCCTCTCGCCGGACACCGACTACACCTACACCGTCCGTGCGAAGGACGCCGCCGGCAACACCTCGCCGGCCAGCACTTCGGTCAAGGTGCACACGAAGCCGGGGACCGCGGGCAACACCTTCGTCCTCGCCGCGGCCGGCGACATCGCCGAGCAGTGCACCGCCAGCAGCTCCAGCTGCGTGCACCCGAAGACCGCGAAGCTGGTCCAGGGGATGAATCCCGCCGCGGTGATCACCATGGGCGACAACCAGTACGACGCCGAAGACACCGGCCTCACCCTGCAGAACTTCAAGGACTACTACGACAAGACCTGGGGCAAGTTCAAGAGCATCACGCACCCGATCCCGGGCAACCACGAGACCTACGACGACAACAAGCCGTTCGAGGCCTACCAGCAGTACTTCGGCAAGATCGCCACGCCGAACGGAAAGCGGTACTACAGCTGGGAAATGGGCAACTGGCACTTCATCGCGATCGACTCCAACGGCTTCGTCGACGACAAGGACGGCGGCGAGCTCCAGGACACCGACCAGATGAACTGGATCAAGCAGGACCTGGCGAAGAACACCAAGGGCTGCGTCGCGGCGTACTACCACCACCCGCGGTGGAGCTCCGGCGACCACGGCGACCAGCGCGGTTCCAAGCAGCTGTGGGACCTGTTCGCGCAGAACAAGGTCGACCTGGTCCTCAACGGCCACGACCACCACTACGAACGGTTCAACCAGCAGGACGCGAGCGGCAAGGCGGACCCGGCCGGCCCGGTCGAGATCATCGGCGGCATGGGCGGCGCGAACCCGTACCCGGTCCACTCCGCGCACCCGACCACGGCGAAGCTGCTCAAGGACACCTTCGGCGTGCTGAAGCTGACGATGACCGACAACACCTTCTCCGAGCAGCTGATCGGTCTCGACGGCAAGGTCCAGGACAGCAGCCCGACCTACACCTGCCACAACTAGGGGCCGGCCGTGTACATCGCGACAAGCCGTAGTTCGGACGTCGCGGCGGGCACCGAGCGGAAGGCCGGCCTGCGCCGGGTGTCGGCGAACGTCGTCGCACTCGGCGCGGTCAGCCTGGTCACCGACATCTCCTCGGAGATGGTGACCGCGGTGCTCCCGCTGTATCTGGTGCTCGGCCTCGGGCTGAACCCGCTGCAGTTCGGCCTGCTCGACGGGCTTTACGCGGGAGCCACCGCCGTGGTCCGCGTGCTCGGCGGGCATCTGGCCGACCGGTGGAGAAGGCTCAAGGCGGTCGCCGGGTTCGGCTACGGCTTGTCCGCGGTGTGCAAGCTCGGCCTGGTCGCGGCCGGTTCTTCGGTCGCGGCGATCGGCGTGGTGCTCGCCGCCGACCGCACCGGAAAAGGCCTGCGCACGGCCCCGCGCGACGCGTTGATCTCGCTCAGCAGCGAGCCCGACACGCTCGGCCGGTCGTTCGGCGTGCACCGCGCGATGGACACCGTCGGCGCGTTCCTCGGGCCGCTCGTCGCGATGGCCGTGCTCGCACTGAGCCTCGGCAGCTACACATCGGTGTTCTTCACCAGCTTCTGCATCGCGGCGATCGCGGTCATGCTGCTGGTGTTGTTCGTCCGCGACCACAAACAGGACATCGCCGACCGGGCCGCGGTGTCCGTACGGGCGGCGTTCGGGCTGTTGCGGGACCGGGGTTTCCGTCGCGTGGCGGTGTGGGCGGCGCTGCTCGGGTTCGTGACTCTCGGCGATTCCTTTGTGTACCTGGTGCTTCAGCGGCGCTGGGATGTCGCGGCGACATTCTTTCCGTTGCTGCCGCTCGGCACCGCGGGGATCTATCTGGTGCTGGCCGTTCCGCTGGGCAAGCTGGCTGACCGGATCGGGCGCTGGCCGGTGTTCCTCGGCGGGCATGTCGCGCTCGTCGCCGCGCTGATCGCGCTGTGCGGGCCGGTGTCCGGATTCTGGCTCGCGGCGCTGGCTTTGGGGCTGCACGGCGTGTTCTACGCGGCTACCGACGGGGTGCTGATGGCAGCCGCCGGACCGTTGGTGCCCGCTGATCTCCGGGCGACCGGTCTCGCGGTGGTCCAAACCGGACAGGCCGCCGCTCGGATGCTTTCGTCTGTCCTCTTCGGACTCGCCTGGACGTTGTGGGATCTCCAGCCCGCGGTCCTCGCGGCGGCCGGAGCGCTCGCTGTCGTGGCGCTCGGCGCCGCTTTCGCAAGGCCGGTGCGCAAATGAAAAAGGCTCTTCTCGCTGTTGTCGGCACTGTGGTGCTCGCGGCCGCCGCGGTGGTTTACACCGTCGCCGCGCGGCCTAGTCCAGCCGAACCCGCGAAGGTGGAACATCTTTCGCTCGCGCCTGGGCAGTTGTTCTTTCGCAGTACCAAGACGGGCAATGTCGGCGTTGTTCCGCTGGCGAATCCTGGTGCTGTGCCGAAGTTCAGCGATCTGAAGTGCGACCGGTTCGCGGTGTCGGGCACGACTGGGATGTGTCTCGCGGTGCGTCCCGGCACCTTGCCTGCCGTCAGTGACTTCAGTGTCCTGGATCGGAATCTCAACACCACGCACAAGGACTATCTGCCGGGCACACCCAGCCGGGCGCGCGTTTCGCCGGACGGCAAACGGGTGTACTGGACACTGTTCGTCACCGGTGATTCTTATGCCGCCACTGGGTTTTCGACGCGCGCCGGCGTTTACCAGCTGGACAACGGCGAGCTGGAGAAGACGATCGAGGAACTGCCGGTCCTGGTCGACGGGAAGCGCTATTTCTCGTCCGACGTCAATTACTGGGGCATCACGTTCGCCAAGGACGGCAAGCGGTTCTTCTCGACGCTGGGCTCCAAGGGCAAGACGTACCTGATCGAAGGCGACTACGACACCTACCGCGGCAAGGCGCTGCGGGAGAACGTGGAATGCCCGTCGTTGTCGCCGGACGAAACGCGGATCGCGTTCAAGAAGAAGGTCGGCGAGGGCGTCTGGCGGCTGTCCGTGCTCGACCTCAAGACGATGCGCGAGACCGCGCTCGCCGAGACCCGCAGTGTGGACGACCAGGCACTCTGGCAGGACGACCACACGATCCTCTACGGCCTGGAGAACGCCGTGTGGTCGGTGCCCGCGGACGGCTCCGGAGCCCCGCGCAAGCTGGTGGACGAAGCCGCCTCGCCTGCCGTCACCAGCTGATTCGACATCTCTTTACGTCGTATAGTACTCTCGTGTCCGGCGATACTTTACGACGTAAAGAGATGAGATGGCTGAAGCTGCTCTGCATGACGGAACGTGTATCGAGACACAGGTGCACGGGGACGGGCCGGTGCTGCTGCTCCCGGTCGACCCGAGGCCTGCCGAAGGACCGGAGGCTGAGGCGGCCCGGCAGTGGGGCGCCGATCCGGAGCTGGGCCGTTCGCTGATCGAGGGATTCGCCGGGTTCCGGGTGGTGGCCTTCGACTACCAGGGGCACCGGATGGCACATCCGGCCGACCTCGCGCCGGAGGTGGTCGCGGCCGATTTCCTGGCGGTGGCGGACTCGGCCGGGGCGGATCGGTTCTCGTATTACGGCTACTCGTGGCTGGCGTTGTCCGGGCTGCAGCTGGCGTTGCGCACGGATCGGCTGGACGCGTTGGTGATGGGCGGGTATCCGCCGCTGGACGGGCCGTATGCGGCGATGCTGGCGGTGACTCGGGCGACGCACGAGATGGCGCTTGCTGGCCCCTCGGCCGAGACTAAAGGTGAGCCGGGGGATTGGGATTCGGTGGATGTCACGTTGTCGACGGGGCAGACGAAGCAGTTCGTGACGTTGTATGAGGCGTTGCAGGACTTCGATGACCGGGCCGTCGAGCTGTCGTGTCCTCGGTTGTGCTTCGCCGGGTCCGAGGATCGGATTGTGTATAGCGAGCGGTGGGGCGGGGTGACTGTCGACATCGCCGGGCCGTTGTTGCGGGAGCGGGCCGAGATCGAGGCGCGTGGGTGGACCGTCGAGGTGCTCGACGGGCTGGACCACATGAGCGCGATGCAGGCGGCCACCGTGGTGCCTTTGGTGCGGCCTTGGCTGGAGAAAGTCGTGTAGCTATTCGGCTTGCCGCAGCTCGTGCTCCAGCGCCTCCAGCTCCGCGCCGCCCGCCATCTGCCGGGTCAGCTCGGCTAGGTCGATCTCCGACTTCTCGTAGGACCCGAGCGCCGCGCCGCGTTTGAGGAGCAGGAAACGGTCGGCCACTGGGTACGCGTGGTGCGGGTTGTGCGTGATCAGGACGACGCCCAGGCCCCGGTCGCGGGCCTGGGCCACGTACTTCAGCACGACGCCGGCCTGCTTCACGCCCAACGCGGCCGTCGGCTCGTCCAGGATCAGCACCTTCGCGCCGAAGTGGATGGCCCGGGCGATCGCCACGCACTGCCGTTCGCCGCCGGAGAGCGTGCCGACTGGCTGTTCGACGTCGCGCAGGTCAATACCGAGGTCAGCGAGGGCTTTCTTCGTCAGTTCGCGGCCTTTGCGCCGGTCGAGGGCGCGGAACGGGCCGAAGCCGACGGTCGGTTCCGAGCCGAGGAAGAAGTTGCGCCACACGCTCATCAGCGGCACCACCGCGAGATCCTGATACACCGTGGCGATTCCGCGGTCCAACGCTTCCCGGGGCGAGGAGAACCGCACCGGGGAACCTTCGACGAGAAACTCGCCTTCGTCGTGCTGGTGCACCCCGGCGAGGATCTTGATCAAAGTGGACTTTCCCGCGCCGTTGTCGCCCAGCACGCAGGTGACCTCGCCCGCGTTGACCACTGTGGACACTTCGCGCAGCGCGACCACGGTGCCGTAACGCTTGCCGACGTCCTTGACCTCGAGGAGAGCGTTCATCGCCGGACCCTTTCCGCGCGCCGCCGCAATGCGTTGTTGACCAGGACCGCCGCCAGCAGCATGATCCCGAGGAACAGCATGAACCAGTCGTTGTCCCATCCGGCGAACACGATGCCCTGGCGCGCGATGCCGAAGATCAGCGCGCCGATCGCCGCGCCCACGGCCGAGCCGAACCCGCCGGTCAGCAGGCAGCCGCCGATCACCGCCGCGATGATGTACTGGAATTCCAGCCCGATGCCCTGATTCGCCTGGACGCTCGCGAACCGCAGGATGTTGATCGAACCGACCAGCCAGCCGGCCAGCGCGGTGCCCATGAACAGCAGGATTTTGGTGCGCACCACCGGAACGCCGACCGAACGGGCGCTCGCGGCCGAACCGCCGACCGCGAAGATCCAGTTGCCGAATCGCGTCCGGAGAAGCAGCCACGCCGCCACCGCGATCGCGCCGAGCCACCAGACGATGGAGATCTGGAACGGTGTCCCGCCGATGTCCACTGTGGAGGCGAAGACGAACCCGGCGGACGCGTAGCCGTCGGCGGAACGCATGCCGGAGACCTGGACGGTGCCGGTGACCAGTCGCGTCACGCCGAGGTTCAAGCCTTGCAGGGCAAGGAAAGTGCCGAGGGTGACGATGAAGCTCGGCAGGCCGGTTTTCATCACGAGCCAGCCGTTGAACGCGCCGACTGTCAGCGCGAACACCAGCGAGACGAGCAACGCGAGCCAGACGTTCCAGCCTGCTTGGGTGGCGAGGATCGCGGTGACCAATGACGTCGACGCGGTCATCACACCCGCGGACAGGTCGAATTCGCCGCCTACCATCAGGAGTGACACGGCCACCGCCATGATGCCCAGCGTCGCCGCGTCGTCCAGCCAGGTCGCGGCTCCGCTAGCGCTGAAGAACTTGTCGGTCGCGAAGGTGAAGAAGCCGAACACCACGACCGCGCCGAGCAGCGCGCCGATCTCCGGGCGCACCACCAGCCGGTCGGTCAGCCGCGGCTTCGCCAGCCGTTCGTCGAGGGTCGTCATCGGGTGCCCCTTTGCACGTACTGGCCGACCTTGTCCACTGTGGATTTGTCGACCAGGTCGGGTCCGGTGAGCACCGGTTTGCCGCCGCCGACGACGTTCGCGTTGTCCCGGTACAGCTTCAGGAACTGCACCGGGAGATAGCCCTGTTCGTACTGCTGCTGGTCGACTGCGAAGAGCACGTCGCCCGCCTTGATCGCGGCCACGACGTCGGAGTTGAGGTCGAACGTGGCGACCTGCGCCTTCGAGTTCACCGACTTGACCGCGCTCACCGCACGGGCGGCGACCTGCGAGTTCAGCGTCAGCACCGCGTCGATCGACGAGTCGGTCTGCACCGCGCCGCGGATGCGCGACTCGGCGTCGGTCGGGTTGGAGATGTCCACCTGCAGGGTTTGGACGGTGCCGGCGAATCCGGTCTTCGCGCCGTCGCAACGCTGCGCCTGTCCGACGTTCCCGGCCTCGTGGATCACGCACAGCAGTTTGTGCTTGCCGAGGTCCTTGAACTTCTTCCCGGCTTCCTGACCGGCGATCGACTCGTTCTGCCCGACGTGCGTGAGCGCGCCGTACGCCGCGCTCTTGTCCTCGCCGGAGTTGATGGTGATTACCGGGATCCCGGCGCGCACCGCAGCCTCGATGGACGGGCGCAGCGCCTCCGGATTCGCCATCGACACCACGAGGCCGCCGGTCTGCTGCGCGACCGCGTTGTCGATCAGCTTCGCCTGCGCGCCCGGATCGCCGTCCGAGGTGTATTCCACTTGCACGCCAAGGTCTTTGCCCGCTTGCTCGGCACCGTTTTTCACCACGTTCCAGAACGCGTCGCCCGCGGTGCCGTGCGTGATGACCGAAACTTTCAGCGGCCCGGACGGCGTCGGCGCGGCGGCGGGCGCGGTCGTCTTCGGCTCGGCGGCCGGACCAGTGCACGCAGTCAGCAGCAAGCCCGCGGCCAGCAGGCTCGCCACCGCGCGGCCCGCGCGCTTCCAGCGATGGGACATCGTTGTCTCTCCTCGCTTGGTCAACCGGTGATTTTCCGCAGGTACGAGAGGCTGGCCGCGACGTCCTGGCCGGGACGGTCGATCGGGCTGTCTTCGCTCAGCGCGGTGTCCTGTTCCAGCACGTACCAGCCGTCGTAGCCCGCCTCGGCGACGGAGCGGACCATGGCTTCGATGTCCACGTCGCCCTTGCCGAGCGGCACGTAGAGACCCTTGCCGACCGCTTCGGCGTACGGCAGCTTGCCCGCTCGGACGGCTTTGGCCAACTCGCCGCGGACGTCCTTGAGGTGCAGGTGCCCGATCCGCCGCGGATGCCGTTGCGCGAGCGCGACCGGGTCGGCGCCGCCGATCAGCAGGTGCCCGGTGTCCAGGCAGAGCTGAAGATCCGAGTCCGCGAGGAAGCGTTCGACCTCTGCCTCGGTTTCCACGTGCGTGCCGACGTGCGGGTGCAAGACAGTTCGGAGTCCGTGTTTCGCGGCCACGTCACGGATCTTGCCCGCCGTGCTGACCAAAGTGGACCATTCGGCGGCGGTGAGCGCGGGCCGTTCGTCGTAACCGTCGAGGCCGGTCGCCGCGGCCAGCACGAGCATTCCGCCGCCGCAGGCAGCGAAGAGCGCGGCCGAGTCTTCCGCTTCGGCGACGGCCGCGTCCGGATTTTCGTGCAGCGGCACGGCAAGGAAGCCGCCGACGAGTTCGAGCCGATGGCTTTCCAGGAGCGCTTTCAGTGCGGCCGGTTCGCGCGGAAGATAGCCGGGCGGGCCCAATTCCGTTGCGGTGACGCCCAGTTCGGTCATTTCGCCGAGCACGTGCGCGGCGTCGAGCACCCGGCCCCAACCGGGAACCTCGCAGACTCCCCACGAGATCGGGGCGGCGGCGACGCGGATCTTCGCGGTCATGGATCCCTCTCCGGTCGGGGGACACGCCTTGATTAGAGCGCTCTAAGCTTGTAGCGTCCGGACCGTCGCGTCAAGCGCTTCTCCGGGGAGGTTTCAGATGGGGAAGCCCACCATGGAGGACGTCGCCGCGCGTGCCGGTGTCTCCCGTGCGCTGGTGTCGCTCGTGATGCGCAACGCGCCGAACGTTTCGGCGCGGCGGCGCGCGGCCGTGGTGAAAGCGGCCGAGGAGCTGGGCTATTCGCCGCACGTGATGGCGCGGTCGCTGGCCAGCCGGACGTCGACGGTGCTCGGCGTGATGGTGAACGACCTGCGCAACGCGTTCTTCGCCGACGTCGTGGAGGGTCTGGACGCGGCTGCTCAAGCGGCCGGATTCGACCTGATCCTCAACACCGGCGGGCGGATGCCTTCGCGGGAAGGCGCGGCGCTGCGGAGTCTTCTGTCGTTCCGTCCCGCCGGCGTGGTGCTGTTGTCGCCGGTGGTCCCGGCCGCTGCGATCGAAGCGGCGGCACGGCAGTGTCCAGTAGTGCTGGTATCACGGACTTCTCGTCTGTCCACTGTGGATACTGTGAACGACGACGGCGAGGCTGGCGCGGCGCTAGCTGTCGAACATCTGGTTCAGCTGGGTCATCACCGGATCGCCCACCTCGACGGCGGGGGAGCGGCCGGTGCCGCCGCGCGACGGAGAGGCTTCCGGCAGGCAATGCGGTCGCACGGGCTGGAGCCGATCGTGGTGCGCAGCGAACACACCGACACCGCGGGCGAGAAGGCCGTGCAGGAGCTGCTGTCCTTGTATTCGCCCAGGCCGACCGCGCTTCTGGCAGGTAATGACTTCAACGCTGTCGGTGCGATCTCGGCACTCGAGGAACACGGCTTGCGGGTGCCGGACGACGTTTCGGTGGTCGGCTACGACAACACGTCGCTGGCTTCCCTCCGGCACATCTCACTGACCACAGTGGACCAGCCGCGCGCGGAAATGGCCCGGCTGGCCTTTGACGCGTTATTGGAACGGGTACGGGGTGAACGCACTGAACCGGTGCGGCATCTGCTTCATCCGTCCCTGGTCGTTCGGGAGACCACGGGGCCGAACTCAGGGGAGGCACAGCGATGAGGTTGGGACTGGCAGGCGCGGGGCGGATCGGTGCCGCGCACGCGGAAACGCTTGCGGGCTTCGACGAGGTGACGTCGGTGGTCGTCGCGGATGTGGATCCCGAGCGAGCACAGTCGGTCGCCGCTCGGCTCGGCGTCGAGGCGGTCGAGGGAATCGACGCGCTGTTCCAGGCCGGCCTGGACGGCCTGGTCATCGCGGCGGCCACGGACGCGCATCCGGAGCTGATCATCCAGGCGGTCGACGCACGGGTGCCGGTGTTCTGTGAAAAGCCAGTCGCCGCGGACATCCCCGGCACGCTGGCGGTGATCGACCGGATCGCGGACTCCGACGTACCGGTGCAGATCGGCTTCCAGCGCCGGTTCGACGCGGGCTACCAGGCCGCGCGGGTCGCGGTGGAGAGCGGGGAACTGGGCTGGCTGCACAGTGTCCGGGCGACCACTTTGGACCCAGCGCCGCCGCCCGCGGCCTATATCGCGCATTCCGGCGGCCTGTTCCGGGACTGCGGGGTGCACGACTTCGACATTCTCCGCTGGGTGACCGGGCGGGAGGTCGAGGAAGTATTCGCCTTGGGACGCAACAAAGGCGAGCAGTTCTTCGCCGACGCCGGAGACGTCGACACAGCGGCGGTCGCGATGACGCTCGACGACGGAACCCTCGCGACGGTCTCCCTGACGCGCTACAACGGCGCGGGATACGACGTCCGCTTCGAAGCCCTTGGCTCTTTGGGGAATGCCGTGGTGGGCTTGGACGACCAGGCTCCGCTGCGATCGGTGGAACCGGGCTTCGGGCCGTTGCCGGGACCAGCGTATCCCGGTTTCATGGAACGATTCCGGACGGCTTACGCCGCTGAACTGCACGCCTTCCTGGACGTGGCGGCTGGGCGCATCCCGTCGCCTGCGGGGGCGGGGGATGCGCTGGAGGCGTTCTACATCGCGGAGGCGTGCGAGGTCTCGAGGCGAGAAAACCGCCCGGTCCGGGTTGCCGAGGTGCGGCGGTAGGTCAGGGCTTTGGGAAGTAGGTCACCACCTCGGCGAGAGTGTTGAGGTCTTCGGCATCGAAGCGACCGGTGGCGGTGTCTGCCTCGCCGATGACGATCGTCCGTCCGAGCGGCCTCGGGTGGTAGTGGAGCCCGGTGAAGCGGAAGCCGGCCAGTTCGAGCGGAGCGCCGCCGAGCGGGGTCACGTCGCCGTTGCCCTGCACCTGCTCGACCCGCTCGAAGGCGGCGGCGTCCTCCTTGGTCCGGAATCCGACCCAGGCCACGGAAAGCACCGCGGCGTTGCCGTGTCCGTCGCCGACCGCGTACAACCTCATGACGAGCGAGGTGCACGGAGTGCGGGTAAAGAATTCCCGCACCTTGCCCGTGGAATTGAGCAGGCACTTCAGGTCGCGTTTCACCGTTCGCTTCAGCTCTTTGAGCTTGAACCTGCTGAACGTTTCGGCGGATTTCCCTCGCCGAGCGGATTTCCGGCCTTCCGTTTTCCTGACCGAGGCAGAGCGGCCAGGCAGCGAATCGACGACGTCCCCCGCGAGGTTGCCGGGCAGCGCCTCCGCGGCGATTCCCGCGCCTCCTTCGACCGCGGCCCCGCCGCCGAACGCCGTGACCCCACCTGCGCCGATCACCGCGGCGACTCCGGCGGCGAGGACGATTCCGCCGCCGCGGCTCCGTCGTCCGTCGCCGTCGGGAATGCGGCGCCTGCGTCCGAATTCATCCGTATACCAGTCATCAGCCATGCCAGCGATCCCCTCCGTGCCCCTCGATCGGCTGTGCGTGGAGAAAATCCAACTCCGATGAAGGCGTGGAACGAAACGGAGCCTGGCAAGTTCACCTGAATGTCGGAATCCGCCGGTTAACTCAAGATCGCGGACGAAGCAGGCTCTCCACCAACGTATCCACCAAATCCCCCGGCACCGCCGCCCCCGTCAGTGCACAGTAGACAATCGGCCCCAGCAGAGCGTCCATTGTGGCCTCCGGATCCAGCACCGGAGAAATCTCGCCTGACTCAGCCGCCAGCGTCAGCATCTCGCGTTCGGCGATCTGCCGCGGTTCCAGGTAACGCTCGTGAAACCGAGCCGCGGTCCCGACATCGTGTTGCGCCTCGGCCAGGAGGGTGAGAAGGCATTTCCCCGCCGGATCCTCGGTCAGGAAATCCGCGAAATCACGCAGGTACGCACGGATGCTTCCCGCGGTAGGGAGCTCCGTCGGCACCGGCAGGCGTTTCGCGCTGTCCTCGATCAGCGTGTCCAGCAGGATTTCGACCTTGGACGGCCACCAGCGGTAGATCGTCTGCTTCGCGACGCCGGCGCGGCGCGCGATCGCTTCCACGGTCAGCGCGCCGAAGCCGTGTTCGACCAGCAGGTCGTCGGCGGCGTGCAGGACGGCGAGGCGGGCGGCCTCGTCCCGCCGGTTGCCGGAGCGTGCCCTGCGGGGCTGGGAATTCACTGCGGGCATACCGGACACCTTACCGTGCTACTGTCTAGACGTGACGTCTCGTCTAGACAAAGGAGGGGCCATGACCGGACGCCGGGCATTGGTGGTCGGAGCTTCGCGGGGGCTGGGATTGGTGCTGGTCACCGAATTGGACCGGCGCGGGTGGGAGGTCATCGCGACCACTCGCGACGGTGCCGCGCCGCGCGAGGGGATGCGGACCGAGCGGTTGGAGATGACCGACGACGCACAGATCGCCGCGCTGCGCGACAGAGTGGACGGTCCGCTCGATCTGCTCTTCGTGAACGCGGCGATCAACCAAGGGAATCTGCCGATCAGCGAAGTGCCGACCGAGATGTTCACCGAAGTCATGATCACCAACGCATTGAGCCCGTTGAGAGTCCTCGAAGGACTGCACGATTTGGTTGCGCCGGGCGGCACGGTCGCGGTGATGTCGTCCGAGCAGGGCAGCATCTCGATGAACGTCGAACCCGGGTACGAGCTGTACAAGGCGAGCAAGGCCGCGCTCAACCAGCTCATGCGCAGCTACGCGACTCGCCACGAGGGCGACGGGCACACCAAACTGCTCATCGACCCCGGCCACAACCGGACGCGGCTCGGCGGGCCGGACGCGCCGTTGCTGCCCGAGGAAAGCGTTCCCGCGGTCGTCGACGTCCTGGAAGCGCAGGCAGGCGAGCCGGGGCTGCAGTTCCTCGACCGGTTCGGCAAGCCGGTTCCCTGGTAACGACTGGGCCGATCGGGTAGCGCACGGCGGCTTCGCGTGCCAAGCTGCGGGGCGTGCCTGGATCCGGAGAATCCGAGATCGTGCTGATCCCGCTCGACGAGCCGGGGCTCGAGCGGCTTCTGGAAGCCGCGGTGGCCGACGCCGAACCGACCGAGGTCATGCCGCCGGTGGAAGGTCCCGCCGGCTGGACCGAAGCCCGCCGCGAAGCGTTTCTCGCGTTTCACCGCCGACGATCCCTCAACCCGGACACCGCGATCGAGACGACGTGGGTCGTGGAGGTCGACGGCCGGGTCTGCGGGGCGGCCCGGCTGCGGCCGGTGTCCGGGCGGTCGGCGCTGGAGGTCGAAGCCGGGGTGTGGCTCGGCCGTTCGGCGCGCGGACGCGGGATCGGCCGCAAGGTGACCGCGGTGCTGCTGGACGCGGCCCGCGACGGCGGCGCGGCGAAGTTCGTCGCGACGACCACTGTGGACAACGCGGCGGCCCAGCGGCTGCTGAGCGGGGCCGGCGCGGAACTGGACGTCCGCGGCACGGAGATCGACGCACACCTCGACTTCTGACCGCCCGCCCCGCAAGCGCCCCAATGTGGCATTGGGTGCGCTGAACGCACCGAACGCCACATTGGGTGCGTTGCCCTCTGCTCCCACTGACGTCCGTGAGGGGAACCCTGAGGGACTCAGAGTCCCTCAGGGTTCCCCTCACGGAT
>NZ_JBHZAG010000137.1:0-17323 GCF_042754125.1 Amycolatopsis sp. NPDC059235 | reverse complement strand
TTCCCGCCTTTACAAGCACCCCCGAACCGTCAGCACAATCAAGCTTCGGGGTGCCCCACGCAACCACCAGCGATGTCGCCGCCAGGCGACGAGCCGAACCCCGACACCAAGCGTCAAATCTCCGACCGCTCAGCAACCGCCTCCCACAACGCGCCCAGATCGTTCAACATCCCCGCAATCTCCGCCCGCCGCTCCTCCGGGCAGTCCGCGAGCAACGCCTGGTCCAGCTTCCGCGTCCGCCGAGTCACCTCGCGGAACGCGGCCGCTCCGTCGTCGGTCAACGTCAGCACCTTCGCCCGGGCGTCATGCGGCGCGGGCCCACGGGCGATCAGTCCCCGGTTCTCCAGTCGCCGGCAAACATCCGCCATCGTCGAAGTGTCCAGCGCGACCGCCTTGGCCAACGCAGTCTGGTCGAACCCGGGATAAGCCCGCACCGCCGACAACACCGCGAACTGCGGCCCGGTCAGCACCGAATCGACATGCCGATTCCAAGCCGCCAAATACGCCTGATACAGCCGCCGAGCCCCGTATCCGGGCGCCGCGGCAAGATCCGTGGGCACCTCCAGGCTGACCCGCCGCCCCGCCCGCGAGCCGCCCTTCGCTGACCCACCCACTGCTGTCGACATCCCTCGACCTTAACTACGCACCCGCGCCCCAGCAGCCCGTCCGGTCCGCCGGAGCCTGTCCCCGCATCCCTGCCCGCCCACAATAGTACGTCCCCGGACAAAGTGCGGCCCGGGCACAGGCTGCTCAGGCAACACCGGCCGATTTCTGCTGATTCCGGTCGAACAGGGCCGCCCCGCCCATCAGGAACAACTGCGCGACCACCCGATCCAGCCGTCGCTGCCGCCACGCGGTGGCCAGCAACCCGCGATGCGCGGCCAGATGATCAGCCAGCACGTCGTGGCCAAGATTGTGCGCACGCCCGAAATGCCGGTAGGCCGCGCGGTAATCCCGCACCGCCAACGCCGCCCGGCCTCTGTCCATTTCGCCTTCGTACTCAGCGTCTGCCATCAGACCTCCACGTTCCCCACCCCTGGCAGCATAGGCAAAACACCGGAGCAGCCACGCAGCACACGAGTTCGCCAAACACCTCGATTCGCACACCGACAAGCGATTCGCACGAAATTGCGACCAGGAACAGATGAATGCCCTGCAACTAAACGAGTTTATCCCGAAAATCGCATCCCGCCGCCGGATCCCCTTGCCAGACTGGGAAGATCCACTCATGGCGAAGGAGCCGCCTTCGCCAAGCAAGCCGACGCGGTCAGAGGGGGTTAATGGCTGAGGCGACGCTCGCGATCCCCACCGCGCTGGGTTCGCGGCGGACCGGGTCACCCGGCGACTCCCCGCAGCAAGCCCGCCGAAGCGCCCGCGGGCTGCCCGAACCCCGACCGCGAGACACACCATCCGAAGCAGGGCAAACCCCGTAGCGCCAGACGGGTCAAGGTCGGGTAGCCGCAGCGATGAACAACGGCACCGCCGCGAAGAACCGGCCGTCGCGGGCCCGGGCGGTTTGTTCGGCGATCCATCCGTCAACGAGTTCGCGCTCGATCGTTCCGGCCGCGCGAGCCGCTTCGGCTAGGCCGGTCGCCATCGGCAGCATCGCGGCGTCGGTGAAGACCGCGGTGGGCATCTCGACCGAAACGTTGGTGAACCCGTTGTCCAGCAGCAGAGTCCGGTAGGAGCGGGCGACCGAGGGGTTGGTCACCAGGTCCGCGCGGGCGTGGACGATCGTGCGGGTCAGCACCGGGTCGGCGGAGTCGATCACAAAGGTGTCCCAGTCGTGGCCCGCCAGCACGATCCGTCCGCCCGGCGCCAGCACGCGGCGAGCCTCGGCGAAGGCTGCCGGCACATCGCGAACGTCGTGGAACACCTTGTCCGCGCGATACCCGGTCACAGCGCCGTCGGCGAGCGGCAGGGCTTCCGCGGTTCCGGCTTGGAAGTCCAGCCGCGGCCAGCGCTGGCGGGCGGCGTCGAGCATCCCCGGGTCGGGGTCGACGCCCACCGCGTTCGCGCCGAGGTCAGCGAGTTCGGCGACGGCCCGGCCTGAACCGCAGCCGACGTCTACCACCGCCTCTCCGGGGTCGAGGCGGAGCAGGTCGTAGGTGCGTGCGCGCAGATCGGCCGCGCCGGGCAGCGCGTCGGCGGCGTCGAGGAGGCGGATGAGGGTCTCGGTGGACATGTCCGCCATGCTGCGACTTAATGACGACATGAAGTCAAGCGAGCTGACCATCGGCGCGGCAGCCGACCGCTTCGGGCTGGCGACGCACGTCCTGCGGCACTGGGAATCGGTCGGCCTGCTGACCCCGGCGCGAGTCACCGGATCCCGCCGCCGCTACGGCGAGGACGACCTCCGCCGGATCGCGGTCATCCTGCGAGCCAAAGAAGCCGGGTTCAGTTTGGAGGACATCGGCGAACTGCTCACCGCGCGCGAACCCGAGCGGCGCGCCCGTCTCCTGCGCCGCCGCCGGACCGAGCTGGCCGCCCGGATCGCCGAAGCTCAAGCTTCGCTCGACCTGGTCGATTGTGCCCTCGGCTGCGACCACGACGATCTCGCGTCGTGCCCGCATTTCCAGGCAGTCGTCGACAGCCGGGGCTCAGCCTGAGGGCCGGAAATGCGGGCACGACGCATCACCACTCCGGCCGTGAACTCCCCAGCCGAGGAGTCGTCCCAGCCCAGCGCGGCGGGGTCTCGCTCATCCGGATCACCGGGCCGAGGCTCTTCAGATCGCCGTAAATCGTGTCGTCATCCGAAACCGCATAACGCTCGAATTCCGCCGGCGAAAGACGGCCGGGAGCATCCGCGTAATCAGTCAGCAACCCCTGCCGCTGCAACAACATCGACGATTGGCACAGCGAAACCCGCACGTGATAAGACCCGCCTTCCCTGGCCCGCCGAGCCAGCGCCAGCATCGCGCCGTAACTTCCGAGGAAGCCGGTCAGGAAGTCGCACAGGTACACCGGAGTCAATTGTGGACGGTCGCCGCCCTGAACAACGCAGGCGCCGGTCACTGCTTGCGCGACCTGGTCCCATCCGGCACGCATTCCGAACGGACCGCCGGAGCCGAAGCAGTTCACGCTCACGTAGACGATTCCCGGACGCAGTGCCGCGAGATCCTCCGGGCCGAAGCCGTGGGCGGACATCCGGCCCGGGCGATAGCCTTCGACGAACACATCAGCGGTGCTAGCCAATGACCGCAACCGGGCCGCATCGTCCACTGTGGAGTAATCCAGGTAGGCGCTTCGCTTGCCATGGCTGGTATCCCGGACGAACGGCGCGACTTGAGGCAAGTGCGGAGCGGTCACCATCAGCACGTTCGCGCCGTGTTCGGCCAGGCTCAGCGCGGCGGTCGGGCCAGCGAGGATGCGGGTCAGGTCCAGGACCCGGACGTCGGAGAGAGGCGAAGCACCGCCGTCGGGCAGCGGAGAAGGGGCGCTGTCAGCGATTTTGGCGATCTCGACAACCGGGCGCGAGGCCAGGTAGGAACCGTGTGGGTGCGCGAGCCATTCGTCCGGCGTGCGAACCACTCCCCCGCACGCGCCGGCGGCGGCGATGGCGTCCTCGAGGTCGTCGGCCTTCCACTTGGCGACCGCGGCGGCCACGGAGGACGGCGTCGGCTCGCAGCCGAGGACGTCCAGGACCCGGCGTTCCAGGTGCGGCAGGTTGAAATGCGGCAGAAACCAGCGTCCGTCGGCGGTCGGCCAGGGCTGGGTGAGCGCGACCATGTGCTCGACGGCGGGCGAAAGCGGCGCGGGGCGGTATTCGCCGTCCGCGGCGCGGATGAGCGTCATGTCTTCGCCGCCGAGAGCGGTGGCCGCGGCGGCGCGGACGTCGACGTCGATCTTCTGCCGACGTCCGGTCCGCAGTTCCCACAGGTCGTTCGCGGCGACCGCGCGGGCAGCGAGTGCGTCGGCGAGGGTTTCGCCGATCCGGAACGGCGACGCGAAAAGCGGGTCCGCGCCGGTAATGGTGACCTCGTCGGCCGCCGGGCGCGGGGCGTCGCGCAAGGTCATCAGTTCGTCGAAGGCGGGCATTTCTTTCCTTTCAGGCCGAAGCGACGTCGACCACGATGCGGCCGGTACCAGCACCGGCCAGGAGCGAAGCGGCGGCGTCCTTGGCGTCGGAGAGCGGGACGACGCGCGTCACCGAGTCCAGGAGCGCCGGGTCGAGCAACTGAGCGAGGCGCTGCCAAGCGGCCTCACGGCGGAGCGGCGGCGTGCGGACCGAGTCGATCCCGAGCAGGGAGACGCCGCGCAGGATGAACGGCAGGACAGTGCCGGGATACTCGGTGCCGCCGGCCAGTCCGCAGGTCGTCGCGACGCCCGAATGCTGGAGACCGGCCAGCGCACCGGCGAGGACCGGACCGCCGACCGCGTCGACCACTCCTGCCCAGCGCTGTTTGCCCAATGGTTTGCCGGAGGACGTCAGTTCTGCGCGGTCCAGCACATGCGCGGCGCCCAGTGCGGTGAGTTGCGAGGACAGTTCGGAAGGGCGGCCGGTGGCGGCGATGACCTCGTAACGTGCCGCCGCGAGCAGCGCTACCGCGATCGAACCGACGCCGCCGCCCGCGCCGGTGACCAGGATCGGGCCGGTTTCCGGGGCCAGGCCGTGGCGTTCCAAGGCGAGCAGGCTCAGCGCGGCGGTGAATCCGGCGGTGCCGATGGCCGCCGCGCGGAGCGGGCCGAGTTCCGAGGGGACGCGGACGAGATCATCGCCGTTGACCGCGGCGAGGCCAGCGAGACCGCCGTGCAGGTCTTCGCCGAGGCCCGCGCCGTTCAGCGTGACCAGGTCGCCCGCCTGCCACCGAGGGTGTCGAGACGCGAGCACCTCGCCGGTCAGGTCGATCCCGGCGATCAGCGGATGCCGCCGGATCACGCCGGGGCGGCCGTGCAGCGCGAGCGCGTCCTTGTAATTGATGCTGGAATAGCGCACGCGGACGACGGTGTCGAGGTCGTCCAGCATGGCCGGGTCGAGCTGCTCGAGCGTCACACCGTCGCGCGCGATCCAGCCGGGGAAGGCGGTGATCTCCTGGTCCATGCTTTCCACGGTAGAAATCCGGAGCCTGGCAGGGAAATGCCCGTCACAGCGACGCCATGCGCGGCGGGCATAGCTGGGTAGGCTGCCGGACATGGAGGTCGAGCTGCGGCATCTGCGCGCGTTCGTGACGGTCGCGACGCGCGGCACGTTCACGGCCGCGAGCCGCGAGCTGCTGATCACCCAGCCGGCGCTCACGCGCACGATTCAGCAGCTCGAGGAGTCGGTCGGAACTCGTTTGCTGGAACGCACGCCGCACGGCGTCGAACCGACCGAGGCAGGCGGCGAACTGCTCGGACGGCTTCGCCTCGTGTTGCGCGATCTCGACGCCGCTCTCGCCGCAGCGGGCGGAAATGCCGGGCTGCGGATCGGGTTCCAGTGGGCGCTGCCGGATCCGTGGGCGAGCGATCTGCTGTCCGCCTTCGAAACCGCGACCGGCGCGACTGCCACTCTCCTGCGCCGCGACGACATCGTGGCCGCCCTGCATTCCGGGGACGTCGACGCCGCATTGGTCCGCGGGGACGTCGACGCGTCCGGGATCAGCGGGACGTTGCTGTTCGAGGAAGACCGGCTCGCCGCCGTCTCCGCGAGTTCGGAACTGGCGGCGCGCGCGGAAGTGGATTGGGCGGAGCTGGCCGCGCATCCGGTGGTCGTGAACACGGTCAGCGGCGCGACCAGTCCGCTCGACTGGCCGCCGGAAAACCGGCCCGCACAGGTGATCCAGTGCGGCAGCTACGACGAATGGCTCACGATCATCGCGTCCGGCCGGGCCGTCGGGTCGACCACCACCTCCGCCGCCGAGGCACACACCCACGCGCGAGTCGCGCATCTCCCGCTGCGGAACGCGCCCCGGGTGGCGCTGCGCCTGCTGTGGCCGGCGCGCCGGTCAAGCGACCCGTTGCTGCGCCGGTTCAGCGAACTGGCGCATTCGGTTCAGCGAGCGTCGTAGTCCGCGCGGGACTTTTCGATCTTCGCCAAATGCTCGACGCTCCATTCCAGCAACGGCGCGGTCGCTTCCCGCAGGGTCCGGCCCATCGCGGTCAGCTCGTAGGAAACGTGCGGCGGCATGACATTGCGGACAGTCCGGGTGAGAATCCCGTCGCGTTCCAGATCCCGCAGCGTGACGGTCAGCATCCGCTGGCTGATCCCCTCGATTTCCCTTTTGAGTTCGGTGAACCGCCGCGGGCCGTCGCGCAGCATGCGGACGATCAGCAGCGCCCACTTGTCGCCCACGATCGCCAGGACCGCTCGGGTCCGGCACACGTCGTCGGCCATGGTTACCTCCGGAGAACCGGGGCACTAATTAGTGCCTTATTGCCCGCCGCCGAGCGGACGATCACGATGGTTCTCGAACAGTACCGGGTTACTTCCGGTAACCGCGAATCCCGTGATGAGGAACCCAAGAATGACGACGTTTCTGCTGGTCCACGGCGCTTGGCACAGCGGCCGGGCCTGGGACCGGGTGGTCCCGTTGCTGGAATCGGCCGGGCACCGGGTGCTCGCGCCCTCGCTGACCGGCTACGGCGACAAGAAGCACCTGCTCAGCCCGGAAATCGGGCTCGACACCCACGTCCAGGACATCGTGGCCCTGCTCCGCGACGAGGAAGACGTGGTCCTGGTCGGCCACAGCTATGCCGGGCTGGTCATCTCCTCAGCCGCCAACGAGATGCCGGACCGGGTCGCCGAACTGGTCTATCTCGACGCGATGGTCCCCGAGGACGGCGAAACCGCGGTCGACGTCCAGCCGATCAGCCAAACCCTCATCGACCTGGCCGCACAGCACGGCGACGGCTGGCGCGTCCCGCCGCTGCCGGAGCAGCCCGCGCCGTTCGGGCTGTTCGGCGTCACCGATCCGGACGACGTCGCGTGGGTGCGCGAAATGCTCTCCGACCAGCCAGTTCGCTGTCTGCAAGAGCCAGTGCGGCTCGACAATCCGGCTGCGCGCGCGATCCCGCGCACGCACATCCACTGCGTCGGCGCGACCCCGGAGGGCATCACCCGCCGCCCGGTCCCGGCGATCCAGCCCAACGGGACGCCGGCGCAGGTGTGGGAGCTGCCGACCGGACACGACTGCATGGTCACGATGCCGGTCGAGCTGAGCGAACTGCTGCTGAAGCTCGGGTAGTCCGGCCGCTCCCGCTTCAGACCTCCGCGAGGTCAAGGTGCCTGCTGAGCAATGTTGCCCAGTGGGCACTTTTGTGGCTACCTTGGGAGCAGCACTCCTGGGGGAAGGACGTCCAGCCATGCCGAGAACCGTCGCGCCGGAGGAAACCGATCCGTTCACCCGGCGCGTCAAGATCGGCATCGCCGGGGCGTTGTCCGGCATGGCGCTGGGCATGGTGGACAGCTATGTCGTGGCCACCGCGCTGCCGAGCATCGCCGCGGATCTCGGCGGTCCGGGGTCGATGACCTGGATCATCACCGCGTACGCGCTGGCGATCGCGGCGTCCACCCAGGTCTGGGGCAAGCTCAGCGACCAGTTCGACCGCAAAGCGGTGTTCCTGCTGTCAGTGGCGGTCTTCCTGGCCGGTTCGATGCTGTGCGGGCTCGCCCCGGACGTGGGCGCGCTGATCGGTTTCCGCGCACTGCAAGGGATCGGGGCCGGCGGGCTGCTCGTCGGCGCGATGGCGATGGTCCAGGTTCTGGTGCCGCCCAAGGAATCCACGCGGATCTCGAGCTGGACCGGACTGCTGCTGGGCCTCTCGCTCGTCGGCGGCCCGCTGGTCGGCGGGTTCCTCGCCGACGCGCTCGGCTGGCGCTGGATCTTCTACGTCAACGTGCCGTTCGGCCTGCTCTGTCTCGCCGGGACAATCATCGGGGTCCAGGCGCCGCCGAAGAGCGGGAAAGCGCGAATCGATTACGGCGGAACGGTTTTGCTGGTCGTCGCGGTCGTCAGCCTTACCCTGGCCACCAGTTGGGCAGGCACGCGCTACGCCTGGAGTTCGCCGACGATCCTCGGACTGTGCGCGGTGTCGGTCGCCGCGCTGACGGCGTTCGTCTTCGTGGAACGCCGCTGTCCCGAGCCGCTCGTGCCGTTCCGGATGTTCCGCACCCGCAATTTCGCCCTGGCGCAGGTGCTCGGCTTCGCGTTCAACGTCACCATGGTCGCGACGGTCGCCTTTCTCCCGCTGTACTTCCAAAACGCGCGGGGGGTGCCGCCGTCGCTCAGCGGGTTGCTGCTGATCCCGATGACCGCCGGGATGGTCGCGGTGATGAACGGAAGCTCGAAGTACATCCGCCGCACCGGCCGTTTCCGGATCCTGCCGGTCATCGGCAGCGCGTGCGTCGGCGTCGGCATGGCCGGGGTCTGGCTGCTCGGGCCGGAGACTCATCCGCTGCTCGCATCGCTGGTCGGGCTGCCGCTCGGGGCCGGGCTCGGCTGCCTGATCCAGAACACGATCCTGATCATCCGGATCAGCGTCGAACCCCGCGACCTCGGCGCGGCACTGGGCATGGGCTCCCTGACCCGGACGCTCGGCAGCGGCATCGGCGCGGCCCTGTTCGGCTCGCTTTACGTCGGCGCGCTAACCCGCGGCGGAACTGGACCGGCCGCGGTGACCGACGGGTTGCACGCGGTTGCCGCCGCGACGCTCGTCGTGGCGGTGCTGTCGCTGACCGCGGCGTGCTTCGTCCGCGAGTTGCCGCTCACTGACCGCTTGCCGCGCTGACGTCCATTATGGACGATCTAGCTCGGCGGCAGAGCGCACTCCAGCAACACCTCAGCCGCCGCTCGCGCATGACGGCCGTAGCCAGGATCGCCGAGAACCATCGCCCGGCTCGCGGCTCCGTCGGCCAGCGTGACCAGCTGCTCGGCGAGCGCGGCGGGATCGGCGGCCCCCAGCTCCGCGACAAGATCAGTGACCAGCTGGAGCATCAGCAGTTTCTGCTCCCGCGCGTAGGCGTGCACCGCGCTGTCCGGGTCGGGGTACTCCGCCGCCGCGTCCACGAAGAGGCAGCCGCGCACCGGTTCGGACTCCGGCAGCTCGAACATCGCCAGAAGCCGTTGCCGCGGCGGGAGATCCGCGCGGGTCAGCACGTCGTGCAGGGTGCCGCCGGAGCGGACCAGCTCCCGCAGGTAGGCGACGACCAGATCGTCCTTGACCGGGAAATGCAGGTACAGCGTCCGTTTCGACACCGGGGCCGCGGCGGCGACCTGCTCCATCGTCGTGCCGGTGATGCCGTGGCGGGCGAACAGGTCCGCGGCGGCGGCCAGCACGCGCTCGCGTCCGCCGCGCCCGGCCCGGCGCGCCTTCTCCTCGACCATGCGCCCAAGTGTACAGAAACGTTTACTTAAGCCGCCCGAGCCTGCTACCGTCCTTAGGTATACGAGATGGTTTACCTAAGGAGCGCTCCCGATGGCCCCCACCGAACTCGCCGACGCGGCCGCGACCCTGATCCGCGGGCGGCGGGCGACCCGGTCGTTCCGGCCCGATCCCGTGCCGGACCGCACCCTCCGCGAGATTTTCGGCCTCGCTGCCGCCGCGCCGTCCAATTCCAACGCGCAGCCGTGGCAGGTCGAAGTCGTCAGCGGGGCAACGCGGGACCAGCTCGCCGACGCACTGGTCACCGCGCACGAAGAAGGTCGCCGGTCGGTCGATTTCCCTTACAGCGAAGCGATTTACGAAGCCGTGCACCAAGAGCGCCGGGCCGCGGCGGGCGGCGCGCTGTACGGCGCACTGCAGATCGGCTTCGACGACCACACAGCGCGTGCCGCCTACGACGCCCAAAGTCTGCGCTTCTACGGCGCCCCGCACGTCGCGCTGCTGTTCGCCCCGGACACCGCCGAAGCCCGGCTCGCGGCGGACGTCGGGATGTACGGCCAGACCCTGCTGCTGGCCATGCAGGCACACGGAGTTTCCAGCTGTCCGCAAGGGTTACTGAGCTTCTACGCGGACACGGTCCGGGAAACGCTCGGCCTCGACAGCGGGAAACTGCTGTTCGGGATCTCGTTCGGCTACGCCGATCGCGCCGCGCCGGTCAACCGGTTCGCGGTCGGACGGGCGCCGCTCGCGGAGACCACCCGGTTCCACGGCTGAGCCGCACGCCGGGCTTCGGGCGCACTGTCCGGAAAGGACTCCCCCAGGACTGTCTCACGGCACCGTCGGCATTCCGACCCAAGAGGTTCCGATGGACGTGCCTGCCTTCAGCGCCGGGGAAGAATTCCGCCTCGCCGCCCCTGCCGACTGCCACTACGCCGCGACGGCGCAGCACCGGCGAACCGCGCTGTCAGCCGGAAGACTCGCAGGCCTCGCGCGCCGGCACCCCGCAGCCGAGCCGGGCCCAGACCGTCTTGCCGCCGGAATGCTCGTGCACGCCCCAGTCGTCGGCGAGCCGGTCGACGAGCAGCATTCCCCGCCCGCGCGCCCGCTCGAAGTCCGGCGGGCGGACCCGCGGGCGGCCCGGCTCCGGGTCGTCCACCTCGATCACCACGACGCACGGCCGGGACAGCACGGTCAATCGCGCATAGGACGGGCCCGAGGTGTGCTCGTAGGCGTTGGAGGCGAGTTCCTCGATCACCATCAGGACGTCCGCGAGGTGCTCCGCCGACAGGTGGCCCAGCGACTTGCCCGCCCAGGCGCGCACCCGCGGCAGCGCCGAGACTCCGGTGCCGCGCAGGTCCAGTACCCAGGGCTCGTCGTCCGGGCCGGTCACAGCCGGTCCCTCTTCCACAGGCCGGGACAAAAAGCCCCCTCTCCGGCCGACGGCGCGACGGGGCGCGAGGACCTGTCCGTGCCGGTAAACGCCGCCGCGCTTGCCCGCCCCTCGCCGCAGCCGCTTGACATCACGTGGGGCAGTCCCCTTTTCGTTCTCGACTTCGCCGGTGCCCATTCGGGCGTACCCGGACAGGGCCGACTTCACACCTGTTGCCGCACATCTCTGGACCCCGGCACCGGTTCGGTTACTGTCGCTGCATGCCGCCTCACGCGCCGGAGCCCGAATCGCGCACTCGTCTCGCCGAAATCCTCGGCGCCGGGGCGACCGACGCCGACCTCGGCGAGGAGCTCGCGAAGGTCCTCGCCCGCGCTTGCACCGTCCTCGACGTCGACACCGCGACCGTGCTGCGGCACGACGCGCGCTGGCAGCGTCTCGTCGCCATCGCGGCCGCGGGGCTCGAGGAGGAGGTCTACCAGGGCGTTCAGGTCCCGGTCGGCGCGGGGTTCGCCGGGGCCGTCGCGGCGCGCCGGGAGCCGGTGGTCATCGACCAGGTCGACAAGACCACGGTGCTCAACGCGCTGCTGTCCGACCGCGGGCTGCACACCATGCTCGGCGTCCCGATGCTGGCCGGCGCCGAACTGGTCGGCGTGCTGCACATCGGAGCCGTGCGGGAGCGCAGGTTCACCACCGACGACATCGAAACCTTGCGGCTGCTCGCCGACCGGCTCGCCGCCGTGCTGCAGGCGGAGATCATGCACCAGAACCAGGCCGCGACCATCGCCCTGCAGCGCAGCCTGCTGCCCGGCGTCCTGCCCGTCATCGACGGCCTGCGCCTGGCCGCCCGCTACGTGCCGGGCGCGGAGGCCGGGCTCGGCGGCGACTGGTACGACGTCTTCCGGCTTCCCGAGGGCCAGACCGGCATCGTGATGGGCGACGTGTCCGGGCACGGCCTCGAAGCCGCGGTCATCATGGGACGGCTTCGCAGCGCACTGCGCGCGTATGCGCTCGACTGCGACGATCCCGCCGAAGTCCTCGCCAAGCTCGACCGCAAGGCCAACCACTTCGAGCACGGCGTGATGGCGACGGTCGCGTACGGCATTCTCAGACCCGGCCACGACAGCATCGCGCTCTCGCTCGCCGGGCACCTGCCGCCGATCGTCGCGTCGCCGGGCAAACCCGCGGAACTCGTGGCGGCTCCGCCGGATCCGCCCGTCGGCCTGACTGTCGGGGCCACCGTCGAGCGGCGCACCACCGTCGTCGAACTGCCGCCGGAAGCCGTCGCCGCCTTCTACACCGACGGTCTCGTCGAGCGGCGCGACCGGCTCGTCGACGCGGGCATGGACCAGCTCACCGCGCTGGTCCGGCCGGAGGACCCGGAGCGGGCCTGCGCCCGGATCATGGCCGCGATGGTCGGGTCCCGGCCCCCGCAGGACGACGTCGCACTCGTCGTGC
This sequence comes from Amycolatopsis sp. NPDC059235, assembly GCF_042754125.1. NCBI lineage: Bacteria > Bacillati > Actinomycetota > Actinomycetes > Pseudonocardiales > Pseudonocardiaceae > Amycolatopsis > Amycolatopsis sp. NPDC059235. The sequence goes on along the minus strand of NZ_JBHZAG010000137.1, from coordinate 5,178 downwards.
TCCACCGCACCGCCGGGGCCGGAATTCCCTGATCACTTGCCGGCCAGCGCCTCTTCGAGCGTGCGGTACAGCGGCAGGCTCTGCTCCAGCCCGGTCAGCTGGATCGGCCGCAGGGTCGCCCGGCCGGACGCCACGATCCGCACCTCGGTCCCTTCCGGAGCCTCCCGGCACGCGGCCAGCAGCACGGTCAGCCCCGCCGAGGCGAGGAAATCGACCCCTGTCAGGTCCAGCACCAGCACCGGGGGCTTCCCGGAGACGGTTTCGGCGACCGCGGCCGTCAATTTCGGGGCGGTCCCGAGGTCCAGGTCCCCGTTCAGGGCCAGCACCGCCGCGGGGGCGCGGTCGGCCCGGTCGATCGACAGCGAACCCGGCGGGTCGATCACCGGGTCGGTCAGCTCACTCATCGCTCTTTCCCTCCTCAGGAAGCCCGGCGCGCTCGCGTCCGGGCAGGAAAAGTACGCGGCTGGCTGCTCAACCGCGAATAGCATGCCTTACGACGGCGGCCACGCACGAATGCCGTCGCGGGAAATGATCTCGGATCGCCGGAGTCCCGGCAGCGCGGGGGCGCCCGGGATGCGACGTTCGGCTCACTGCGAGCGGGCGCGGTCTCGCGCTGGCGGGTCGGTGCGCTCGCCGGCCTGATCCGCCAGCGGGGCGTCGGGGACCTCCGATTCCGGAGGGTTGCGACGGCGCCCGGCCGCGATCCGGGGCGCATGCTTGCCGACCTGATCGGCGCGTCCGTCCTCCTCCGACGACGACAGCGCGTCCGACCGGGCTCATTGCACACGACCCCGCCGCCGCCCAGCCGCGTCCGCGCGCAACCGGTTCGCGTGCTCGCCGACCTCCCCGACCCGATCCGCCAGCGCGGCGTGCCGCGATTCGAGATGCGCGCGCACGTCCGCCAGCGGCAGCAGCAGGTTCGTGACATCGTCCTCTCCCAGCGCTACGCCGAGCCGGTCGGCGCTTTCCTGTCCGGCGGCGTCCAGATCCGGCGCGGAGCTGACCTCGGCGGCCAGCCGCCGCAGCACCGCCGCGTTGCGCCGGGCCCACTCCGCCACCGCCCGGTCTCCCGCGCGGCGGCCGCGTTCGGCGTCGACGCGGGCTTCCCCGGTGGTCTCCCCGGTCGCCGACGGCCGCAGCCGCAGGTACCGGCGTTCCGCGGCCTGCCTGCTCGCCACGCCCAGCGCCGGGGCCAGCGCGGCCCAGCTCGCGCCCGCCTCCCGCGCGCCCGCGATCAGTTCCGGCTCCCACTCGCCGAGCTGGTCGCGCAGCGCCCGCAACGCGGACAGCGCGGCCAGCGACCGTTCGGCCGGCGCGCCGCCGTCCCGGGCGGCCAGCACCGCCTCGCGGACGCCTTCGACCAGCATCGCGGGATCCACCTCCGCCATCGCGTCATCCTCCTGACGACTAGGCAGTTGTCATCACTTCGACGACATGCTAGAAGAAAGAAGAGTCCCTGTCGAACCGCGGAGGAGACTCCGGACGACCGGCCGGACGCGCGGGCCGATTCGCCGCGTTCCGCAGGTTTCCCGTGCCCCTTCACCGGGAATCAGGTCCGGACCGCCCGCCAGGGCGCGTCCCGGCCGCCGGCCGGAGAACCCACGCGGTCCGTCGCGCGGAGCGGGCGATCCCCGTTCCGCGCGAGTCCTTCGCGCGAGAAAGGCGTTGTCCCCGTGTCCATGCCGCTGCACACCGCCCAGACCGGTCCGTCGCACCCCGCGCTGGCGCGGCTGTGGAACTACCTCGCCGACGTCACCGGCGCACTGGGCGTCGGCCTCGAGTCCTGCACCGTCGACCACGACACCCCGGTGTCGGCGTACGTCGCCCTCGACGGCCGTCTCCCCGCCTACCCCGACCGCGACGTCGCCCTGCTGTGGGACGAAATCCACGGCTGGGCCGCGGCCGTCGAAACGCATTCCGGCGAGGACCTCATCGTCATCCGTTACCTGGGCGGGCCTTCGGTCGCCCCGCCCGCGCCGCGCGTCGCCGAGTTCACCGCCGCGGTGCGCGACGACGACCACCGGATCGGCTGCCTCGCGCCGCCCAAACTCCGGGCACTTGGCACCCCGGCGGATCTCGACGCGGTCCTCAGCGAGGTGGTTTGACCGGCGCGCCAGGCATCTTCGCCGACCTCGATAGTCTACTGTGGACTCTCCCGTTTCGCGTCGCCGCGAACCGGGTAGCCAAGATCATGACCGAGTTCGAAGCCGAGCGGCGGATGCCCGCGACGGCGGAACACGTGTACGCCGTCGCCGCCGATTCCGCGCACCTGAACGAATGGCTGCCCGGCCAGGTCGTCGCGTCCCCCGCCGGACGCGGCGACCGGCTCCGGCTGGAATGGAGCGGCGGCTGGCTCCAGGTCGGGTCCGGCGACGCGGGCACGAGCCACGCGACGCTGCACCTGTCGGTTCCGGCCGGTCAGCGCGGCGACGATGTGCTGGCAGGCCTGCGCGCCTCCCTCGACCGGCTCGCCGTTTTGTCCGGCTCGCCCGGCTGAGCCCTCTCCCGAGTCCACAATGGACACCACCGGATCGTTTTCCGTCGCGCGGAACGGGACGGTCACGCCGCGGCGCGGATCGGCTACTCTGCGCCCAGGAGTTGATGGTCCCATGGTGGTGCGGAAGGAAATTCTGCCCGGGCCTCGCCGAATCAGCACGGAACGAAACCGGCTCGCGATCGACTGCGTCGTCGACAGCCTGCTGCGATGTCTCCCTCTGGCCGAGCAAACCCGGCTGGGCATCGTCGCGCCGAACCGGGGCCGCACGTGCGACCGCGAGGCCCTTCTGATGGAAATCTCGTTGCGCACCAGGCGTTCTCCGCGGGCGGCGAGATGCCTGGTCAGCGCGGTCTATTCGGCACTGGGCCGAACCTCGCCCGAGCTCGCCTCCCGGGTGCGCGCCGGCGTGAGCCCGGACGTGCTGGTCCTGCTGGGCGGGACGCGGCAGCCGTGCGCCTGGTCGCGGGAAACGCCGCCGCGGCGCCACAGCGGGTGACCGGCTTCCCGGTCAAGCCCAAGCGAACCGCCGGATCCCGTCCGCGCTGATCAGCCGTCCGAAAGCCAGCTCCGGGAAGTGCGCGGGCGCGAAAACGTCGCCGGACGCTTCGAGTTCCGCCGCGAGCCGCTGCCGCATCGCGGTCGCCGCGGGCCGGTCCACATCGAACATGCCCTCCCATTCGGGGTCGGTCAGCTCGCCCACGGTGTGCAGGACGTCGCCGAGCAGCAGGGCGCGTTCGCCGGCGTCGCTGACCACGAACACCGTCGAGCCGGGCGTGTGGCCGGGCGCGGGGCGCGCGATCAGCCCGGGGACCAGTTCGGTTTCCTCGTCGAAGGTCTCGATCCGTTCGGCGATCGGCGCGAACGTCCGCCGCACAGCCGGATCCGCGGTGTCGCCGGTCGTGAAGTGCGCCCAGTCGGCAGCGTGCATGCGGAAGGTCGCCCTCGGGAAAACGGCTTCGCCGCGGACGGTCGACCAGCCGATGTGGTCCACGTGCAAGTGGGTGAAGACCACGTCGGTGACGTCCTCGGGCGCGACCCCGGCGCGGCGCAGGTTGTCGAGCAGGCCGCCGGTGGCGAAGCCGTCGTGCTCGAAGCCCGGCCCGGTCCCGGCGTCGACCAGCACCGTGGCGCCGCCCAGGCGGAGGAGGAACGAGCCGACGTCCATCCGGATCCGGCCGTCGGCGTCCACCGGCTGGTGGCGGCATTCCCACCGCGCGCCCCTGGCGTGGACCACCGTGCCGGCCAGCGGCAGCCGGGCGATGCCGTCGAGGATCGGGACGATGTCGATGGCGCCGATTTTCATTCCAGCTCCTCGCTTTCCGGCGGTTCGCGTCCGACGGTACCGGCGAAACGATCTTGCCCAGCGCCGTCCAGCATGTGGGAGTTGCCGTTCCGGCAAGATCGCTCGCCCTCCGCGTCCAGCAGCGGCGACCCTGGACGCACACCGACCCCCGAGGAGCCGACCGATGACCACCGACGCGTCCCTGTTCTGGGACGAAGTGCACGCCGCCCGGCCTCCCGCGGACCCGCAGCCGAACGCCCGGCTCGTGGAGTGCGTCTCCGACCTACCGCCCGGCGACGCACTCGACCTGGGCTGCGGCAACGGCGGCGACGCGCGCTGGCTCGCCGCTCGCGGCTGGACCGTGACCGCCACCGACATCTCGTCGGTCGCGGTCAACCGCCTCGCCGGAACCCGGATCACCGCGGTCCGGCACGACCTGCGGGCGAGCTTCCCGCCCGGCGATTTCGACCTAGTGACGGCGCACTACCTGCAAACCCCTTTTGAGCTGGACCGGACAGGAGTCCTGCGCACCGCCGCGCACGCCCTGCGCCCGGGCGGCCGACTGCTGGTCGTAGACCACGGTTCGAGCGCACCGTGGTCGTGGAACCAGGACCCGGACGCGCATTTCCCCGGTCCGGCGGAAATCGCCGCAGACCTAGCCCTGGACCCGGCCGAGTGGCCCCTCGAACGCGCTGACTCCCCCACCCGCGTCGCGACCGGCCCGGCCGGCCAGACCGCCGAGGTCGTCGACCACGTCCTGCTGATCCGCCGCGCCGCCTGACCCGCAAGGAGACCCCCCGTGCCTCGCCGTCGCGACACCCCGCCGCCCCGCACCGGAAGCAGCGAATCCGAAGTCCTGCGCGGTTTTCTGGACTATCTCCGCACCTCGATCGCCGCCAAAGTAGACGGCGCACCAGAACCCGAAGCCCACGCCGCCGCAGTGCCCTCCGGAACAAACCTGATCGGCCTGCTCCACCACCTGACCTTCGTAGAGCAGTCTCTGTTTCTCGGCGAAACAGTGACAAACTGGCAATCCACTTTCCGCACCACCGACAACGTCGCCGACGTCGTAGCCCGCTACCGAAAAACGGTCAAGCGCGCCAACAAACTCCTAGACAACTGCCCAGACCTCTCCGCCCCCCTACCACCCCACAACGGCCCGACCGTCCGCTGGGCCCTGACCCACATGATCGAAGAAACCGCCCGCCACGCCGGCCACGCCGACATCCTCCGAGAACAAATCGACCACTCCACCGGCCGCTAACCCCCCAGCCCCACACCCCACACCACTCCCCCCACCACCTCAAGCCCCCCTCCCCTTCCCCCCCTTCTCCCAACTTGCCCACCACGCGGGATCGCGCCGGCGTTTGGGGGCTGCCCGGCGTGACAGGCCGAAGGC
>NZ_JBHZAG010000136.1:0-17338 GCF_042754125.1 Amycolatopsis sp. NPDC059235 | reverse complement strand
GGACTCTGATTCCCTCAGGGTTCCCCTCACGGACCTCAGGACAGCGGCGGCTTCTCAGGCTCTGCGGACCCGTTCCTCGAGCCGGGTCCGCAGGTCGCCGTGGCTGGACACCGCCAGCACCGGGCCCGGAGTCTCGGCCTTTTCGGCCGAGCTCAAGACATCCGCGACGAACCGGCGTACTCGTTGCGGTGCGGGCGTCACGTCGCCGCCCAGCTGGGCCACCTGTTGCGGGGCCTCGGCGGGCGTCGTCTCCACCGCCACCGACCAGCCTTGCCGCATGGTCCACAGCAGCATCAAATCCCGGCCGGGGAACCGCGGCGACCGGCCGCTCAGCGCGACGTACGCGGTGATCGTGTCGGTGACCTCGCACGACGTGCACTCCACCGAAACCCCGACCGCGGCGGCGACCTCGCGCACGTACGCGGCCAGCGCCTGCCGCAGCACCTGCGGATCGTCGGCGGTGGGCAGGGACATCGGGCGTTCCGGACCGGACAGGAGCATGGGTCTCCTCTTCCGCCGCCGCGTCCGCTTCGCGCGGAAACCGGGGTCGTCGGGGCGCGCGAAGGCCGGCGGTCGCGATGATCGGGGTCGCACCGGATCGGGCATCCGGCGGCTGGACCGGACTCCGACTCTACCCGCTGGGACAAGCCCGGAGCCGAGATCAACCCGTCTGGCCGCCGCCGAAGTCGCTCGATCGGCCGCCGCAGCCGGCAGAATCCGCGATCGACGTGGCGATCCGCGCGGCGAACAGTCCTGCTTGGACACATGGCGCGGCCTCGCCCGGTTCCCAGCAGCCAAGATCAGCCGCTGACATCGCCCGTCTGGCCGCCGTCCGCCGAATCCGCGATCGAGGTGGCCACCCACGCGGCGAACAACCCCGCCTGCACATAGGGCGCGGCCTCGCCGACCGCGCGCACCACCGACCGGGCACGGCCGGGCCCAGGCTCGGCTTCCGGAGCGGGATCAGCGTCCGCGGGCCGGTCGGTGCGCCACGGCGTCTCCTCGGCCCGGACCTCGGCGAGGAAGTCCGCGGTCGGGTCGCCGTCGGGTTCGGTCATCCACTCACGATGACATCGCCGGACGGCGCCCGCCAGCAGAATCGCCTCAGAACAGCAGCGGCAGCAACGCTTGGCGCCGTTTCAGCACCGCGCCGTAGCGGGCGTCGAGGCGCAGCCACGAATCGGTGGCGGTCACGCGGACCACGTCGCCGTCGATCGACGAATCGAACAAACCCATGCCGGACAACGCGAACAGGCATCGCATCTGGACCTTGACCTCGAGGTCTCCCCCGGTGACGGTGAGCACCGCCTGGTCCATCAGCGAGGCCGGCGGCGTGCCGTGCGGCCCGGCGTTGTCGCGGGCGAGCGCGACGCCGCGGTCGGCCAGCTCCGACACCACGCCGACCGGCAGCTCGTCGACCTTCTGCCAGCGATCCGACACCGGAAGCTCGGCCTGCCACAGCAAATCGCGCGCCGGACCCGGGTCCATCACCTCGCCGCCCGCGACGGCGAGCGCCGCGAGCAGTTCGTTGCCGGACACCGTGACGTCCGAGGGCGTCACGGTCCCCGCCACCGCGCGGGTCGCGAGGACCTCGAACGGCGTGGCCGTCCATGCCTCGACGACGTCGTCGCCCCGGCGGCGCAGCCGGACGGCGGTCGTGCCGTCCAGCCGCACCGCGCGGGCGACGAACGCGCTGAGCGTCTCCCGGTCGCCCGGATCGGGGATCCGCAGCTCAGGCATCGGCCAGCACCCGCTTGAGGAATTCCGATTCCTCGTCGCTGAAGCGGCGCGGCCGGAGCTCGGCCGTGTTGTACGGAGCCAGCACGGTTTCCGCGGTGACCGCGACCGGATCGGCCGCGTCCGGGCCGGTCCGCACGACGTACCCGAGCGTCACCGTCGAGGCCTTCAGCTCGGCGAGCGTGATCTCCACGCGCACCGTGCGGCCGGGCGTCGCGACGATCGGCGCGCGGTAATGCACGGCGAGCTTCACGACCACGACGCCCTTCGGCAGCTCGTGCAGCCCCGCGCGCTCGGCTTCGCCGAACAGCACGGGCACCCGGGCCTCTTCGAGCAGCGTCACCACGTTGGCGTGGTTGACGTGCCCGTACACGTCCATGTCCGACCATCGCGGCTGGACGTGGGAAACGAATGTCACCGCACCGTGCTCCGGATCTGGCGCGCGGCCACGGACAGCGTCGCGAGGTCGAGCCGCCCGGAACGGGTGATCTCGTCCAGCGCCACGCGCGCCCGCGAAAGCCGCGACGCGTTGGCTTTCTCCCATTGCTCGATCTGCTCGTCGACGGACAGGTCCTGGTCGCTGTGCCGCAGTGCGTCGAGCGCGATCGCGCGCAGGGAACCGTACACGTCGTCGCGCAGCGAGAGCCGGGCGAGGGCGTGCCAGCGGTTGCCGCGTTCCAGCGCGCTGATCTCGGTGAGCATCTTGTCGATGTCCAGGTGGTCCGACAGCGCGTAGTACAGCTCGGCGGTGTCCGCCGGGGTGTGCGTCGCGTCGAGCCCGACCTGCTGCTCGGCCAGCTCCGCCACCTCGACCACGTCGAGCAGGCCGTAGCTGTGCAGCAGCAGCGCGATCTGGCGGGCGAGACCGGCGGGCACGCCTTCCTCGACCATTCCGGCGGCGTCCTGCTCCACCGACTCCAGTTCGCGTCCGCGCAGCAGCTCGCCCAGCTTCGGGCCGAGTTCGGCGAGCACCGGGCCGAACCGGTTGATCTCGGCCAGCGGCGCGAGCGGCTGCGGGCGGTTGGTGAGGAACCAGCGCGCGGCCCGGTCGAGCAGCCGCCGCGTCTCCAGCACCATCCGGTCCGCGACCGCGGTCGGCACCACGTTGTCCAGCGCGTCGATCTCGGCCCACAGCTTCGGCAGGTCGTAGACGTGCGTGACCACCGCGTACGCGCGCACCGCGTCGGTGGCGGTCGCGTTCATCTCCTCCATCAGGCGGTAGACGAACGAGATGCCGCCGCCGTCGACCAGCTCGTTGGTGATCAGCGTGGTGATGATCTGGCGGCGCAGCGGGTGCTGGGTGATCGCCGCGGCGAAGGGTTCGCGCAGCGGGGCCGGGAAGTACTCCGGCAGCCTGCGGGTGAACACCTCGGATTCGGGCAGGTCGGAGGCGAGCAGCTCGTCCTTGAGGTCGAGCTTCACGTGCGCGAGCAGCGTCGCCAGCTCCGGCGAGGTCAGGCCTTCGCCCGCCTTCTCCAGCGCGCGGAACTGCGACGGGCTCGGCAGCGCTTCCAGCTTGCGGTCGAACGCGCCCTTCGCGACCAGCGCGGACACCTGCCGCGCGTGCACCGAGACCATCGGCCCGGCGTGCGCCCGGCTGACGCCGAGCACCGCGTTCTGCCGGTAGTTGTCCGCGAGCACGAGCGAGCCGACCTCGTCGGTCATCTCGCCGAGCAGCTCGTTGCGCCGCGCGTGCTGCAATTCGCCGCCCGCCACCAGGTGATCCAGCAGGATCTTGATGTTGACCTCGTGGTCGGAGCAGTCGACGCCGGCCGAGTTGTCGAGCGCGTCGGTGTTGATCTTGCCGCCGTTGCGGGCGAACTCGATCCGGCCGAGCTGGGTCAGGCCCAGGTTGCCGCCCTCGCCGACGACCTGCACGCGCAGCTGGTTGCCGTTGACGCGGATCGCGTCGTTGGCCTTGTCGCCCGCCGCGGCCTGGCTTTCGCTCTCGGCCTTGACGTAGGTGCCGATGCCGCCGTTCCACAGCAGTTCGACCGGGGCCAGCAGGATCGCCTGGATCAGGTCCATCGGCGCGAGCTTGGTGACGCCCTCGTCGAGGCCGAGCGCCGCGCGGACCTGCGGGGTGATCGGGATGGTCTTGGCCGAGCGCGGGTAGATCCCGCCGCCCTCGCTGATCAGCGAACGGTCGTAGTCGTCCCACGAGCTGCGCGGCAGGTCGAACAGCCGGCGCCGCTCCGCGTAGGTCGAAGCCGCGTCCGGGTTCGGGTCGAGGAAGACGTGCATGTGGTTGAACGCCGCGACCAGCCGGATGTGCTCGGACAGCAGCATCCCGTTGCCGAAGACGTCGCCCATCATGTCGCCGATGCCGACGACCGTGAAGTCTTCGGTCTGGGTGTCCTTGCCCAGCTCGCGGAAGTGCCGTTTCACGCTCTCCCACGCGCCCTTGGCGGTGATGCCCATGGCCTTGTGGTCGTAGCCGACCGAACCGCCGGAGGCGAACGCGTCGCCGAGCCAGAATCCGTACTGCGCCGAGACTTCGTTGGCGATGTCGGAGAATTTCGCGGTGCCCTTGTCCGCCGCGACGACGAGGTAGCTGTCGTCGGCGTCGTGGCGCACCACGTCCGGCGCGGGCACGGTCTCGCCTTCGACGCGGTTGTCGGTGAGGTCCAGCAGGCCGGAGATGAACATCCGGTAGCAGGAAATGCCTTCGGTGAGCTGAGCGTCGCGGTCGACCCCGGCGTCGCCGGTCGGGCGCGGCGGACGCTTCACGACGAAGCCGCCCTTCGCGCCGACGGGCACGATCACCGCGTTCTTCACCGCCTGCGCCTTGACCAGGCCCAGGATTTCGGTGCGGAAGTCCTCCTGCCGGTCCGACCAGCGCAGGCCGCCTCGGGCGACCTCGCCGAACCGCAGGTGCACGCCCTCGACGCGCGGCGAGTACACGAAGATCTCGTACTTCGGGCGCGGCTCGGGCAGCTCCGGCACGCCGCTCGGGTCGAGCTTCAGCGCCAGGTACGGCCGCGGGTGCCCGTCGGCGTCGCGCACGTGGTAGTTCGTGCGCAGCGTCGCGTTGATGACGGCGAGCAGCCGGCGCAGGATCCGGTCCTCGTCGAGGCTCGTGACCTCGTCGACCATCGAGGAGATCTCGGCGGTCAGCGATTCCGCGTGCGTCTTCCGGTCCACATCGGACAGTTGCGGATCGCAGCGGGTTTCGAAGAGCCGCAACAGCTTCGTCGAGACCTCAGTGTGCTTGACGAGCGTGTTCTGGATGTAGGCCTGGGAGAACGGGCTGCGCGCCTGCTGCAGGTATCGCGAGTAGGCGCGCAACACCGCGGCCTGGCGCCAGGTGAGCCCGGCGCGCAGCACGAGCGCGTTGAGGCCGTCGACCTCCGCCTCGCCCTGCCACGCCGCGTGGAACGCGTCCTGGAACCGCTCGCGCAGCTCGTGCGCGGCCGCCTCGTCGGCGTTTTCGAGGCCCTTCTTGTCCACGCGCAGGCCGAAGTCGTAGATCCAGCTGGCTCCGCCGTCCTCGCGGAACAGCTCGTACGGCCGCTCGTCCACCACCTCGACGCCCATCGCCTGCAGCACCGGCAGCACCTTGGACAGGGTGACGCCCTCGCCGCGCAGGTAGAGCTTGAACCGCCGCTCGCCAGGTTCGGCGTCCGCGGGCAGGTAGAACGACAGCGCGAGATCGCCTTCGTCCGCGAGGGTGTCGAGCTTGGCCAGGTCGGCCAGCGCGTCCTCGGCGGTGAAATCTTCCTTGTACGCCTCGGGGAACACCGCGCCGAAGCGCTGCCCGCGGTCGACCGCGGACTCCTCGCCCATCATGCCGATCGGGCCGCCGTCGCCGACGCGCTCGCGGCGTTCGGCGATGATCGCCTCGACGAGGCGGTCGTCCCAGCTGCGCACGACGGTGTTGAGGCGTTCCTGGATCCGCAGCGTGTCCGGCTCGACCGCGTTCGACGGGTCGGTGTGCACCATGAAGTGCACCTGCGCCAGCAGCGTCTCGCCGACGCGCGCGCTGTACTCCAGCTGCGTGCCTTCGAGTTCTTCCAGCAGCACTTCCTGCATCGCCAGCCGCGAGCGCGTGGTGTAGCGGTCGCGCGGCAGGTAGACCAGGCAGGAGTAGAAGCGGCCGTACGGGTCGCGGCGCAGGAACAGCCGCAGCCGGCGGCGGTCCGACAGCGTGATGGCGCCGGTGGTGGTGGAGTACAGCGAATCGGTGTCCGCGGAGAACAGGTCGGCGCGCGGCCAGTTCTGCAGGACCTCCAGCATCCGCTGGCCGGAGAACGACTCCATCGGGAACCCGGCGCGGTGGATCACCTCGCGCACCCGCTGGCCGACCACCGGGATGTCGAGCACGTTCTCGTGCAGCGCGGTGGTGGTGAACATGCCGAGGAACCGGTGCTCGCCGGTGACCTTGCCGTGCTCGTCGAACGTCTTCACGCCGACGTAATACGGATAAACCGGACGGTGCACCGTGCTCGGCGCGCTGGCCTGGGTGAGCACGAGCAGCGACGGCGCGAGCGCGTCGACCGAGCTGTCCGGGCCCGCGGTGAGGCTGCGCGCGGCGAGGCTGTCCTGGCGCAGCACGCCGAGCCCGGACGCGAGGACCGCGCGCAGGGCGGGCTCGTCGCTGTCCGGCTGCGGGCTGTCGACCAGCTCGTACTTGCGGTAGCCGAGGAAGGTGAAGTGGCCGTCGGCGAGCCAGCGCAGCAGGCGCGCGCCCTCGACGACCTGGTCGCCGGAGAGCTTCGGCGGGTGCTGTTCGAGGGTTTCCGCGAGCGAGCAGGCGGTCTGCGCCATCTTGTCGGCGTCCTCGACGACCTCGCGCACGTCGCCGAGCACCGACGACAGCCGGTTGTCCAGCTCGCGCGCCCGCTGCGGGTCGGTGACGAGGTCGATTTCCACCAGCATCCACGATTCCGCGGACGCGCCGGCGGGCGGATCGGCCGGGTCGGCGTCGAGGTGCAGGCCCTCCAGCTCGCCGGTCAGGCCGCGGCTCACCACGACGATCGGGTGCACGATGCGCTGCACCTGCACGCCGTCGCGGGCGAACTCCGCGGTGACGCTGTCCACGAGGTAGGGCATGTCGTCGGTGACCACCTGCACGACGGTCGCGTCGCGCGTCCAGCCGTCCTCGGCGGTGGTCGGGTTCAGCAGGCGGACCGCCGGGCGTCCGGGCATGCGCTGCTTCGCCAGCTGCAGGTGCGAGCGCACCGCGCCGACGAGCGCGACCGGATCGTCGCCGACGATCTCGTCGGCCGGAATGTGCCGGTAGTACAAGCGGATCAGGTCCGCGATCTCCGGCGCCTGCGCCGCGGCGGTGTCGATCAGCTCGTCCCGGATCTGTTCCGGGCTGGCCGTGCGGCGGGCGGCGCCGGCTTCGGTGCCGACATCGGGCGGGGACGAGACTCCCGTCGAGCTCATTGAGCAACTCTCCAGTGTGCGAGACCGAGATGCGTCCGTCACCACAACGTGCCGGACTTCCTTCACCCTAATCCGCCCGGAGACGCCCCCGTGCACGGCGGGGAAAGACTTAAGGTTCGTTTCAGGGGTCCCCGGCGACGCCGTCGCGCGGGATCGGTTCAGCTACCGGCGAGTTCGGCGCGGGCGGCTTTCGGCAAAAGGCTTGGCACGAGGCCGGAGGACGGGTTCCCCGGGCGCGGCGGCGGCTTCGGGATCGGTTCAGTGCTCGTATCGCCCGCGGCGGGAACGGAAAAGGTTGCCTCCCTCCCCTGCGAGAATTCCCACCCGTACGGGCTAATTCTTCCGTTGCGGAGGACGGAGCCGGGCGGGCTGGGAGGAGCAGCCGGGTTTCAGGATGAGGCAAGCGCTGGGTGCGCGCAGATCGGCGGAGCGGGATGGCTTGTGCTGCATAATCTCGGCGCGTTCTGCCAGTGACTGGGAAAACCGCTTGGTGCAGCGCGAAAATCGGCGGGCGAGCGTAGCCTCGGCGGGTCGCGTGTGCGTACTTCCGCGGAAGTACGTGAGGGGAACCCTGAGGGAATCAGAGTCCCTCAGGGTTCCCCTCACGTACCTTTCGGGGCCGAAACCGCAGGATCCTCCGCGTCGACGAGGTTTCCGCCAGCAGCGCGGGGCGCGAGGCCACCTCACTCACGAACCGCTCGGGGTCGAAGCCGCAGGATCGTCCGCGTCGATGACGTTCTCCGCCAACAGCCCGGGGCTCGTGGCCGCTCTCCCGCCGTGGTCCGTGGCCAAAGCCGCGTCGATGCGCGATCCCCTGCCCCGCTGCGGAATCTGCCTGGCCGAGCCAGCGCATCACCTGCGGCGCAAGGTTTTCAGTCGCCGTTGTTGTGGTGGCGGTCCGCGGTCGCGCGGCCGTTGATCGGCTTCGGCTCGTCGTTCGGGCCGAGGCGTTTCACCAGCGCCGCCGCGCTCGCCGTGCCCGCCTGATGCTCGGCGAGGGCGCGGGCGAGCAGTTCCGCGAGACCGGCGTCGGGCGGCGGTTCGTCCTCCGCGATGGCTCGCGCGTAGCTCTCCGGGAACGGCTGCTCCGACGGGGTCCACGCGTCGATGTCGGACAACGGGTCCAGCGCCGGCGGCATCCGCAGCCGCGGCAGCCAGGGCTCCTCGACCGGCTCCGGTTCCTCCGGACGCGGCGCGGGGGCCAGCTCCGGCTTGTCCTGCGCCGGCTTGTCCTGCGCGGCAGTTTCCGCTTCCGCCACGGCGGATTCGGCACGTCCTGGCTCGTCGGCCCGGCGGCGTCCCCCGCCTCCGCCGGTCGCGGTGATGCCCAGCCGGTCCAGCACCGACTTCGCGGCGACCGAACCGTGTTCGGCGTCGTGCCGGGTCTTGCGTCCGCGCGAATCGCGGCGGGCCGCTTCCTCCTGCGCCCATTCGGCGCTTTCCCACAACGGGGCGGCGGCCTCTTCGGCGGGAGCCGGGGCGAGCGGCAGCTCCGGCAGGATGTCGGACAGATCCGGCATCCGCAGCGAGAACCGCGGCGACTCCTCGGCCGATGCTTCTTCCACCGCGCGACGAGGGGTTTCCTCGCGCGCCCAGGGCGTTTTCGTGTCGGCGGCCGCCCGCAACGGACGAACCGGCGCGTCCTCGTCTTCCCGGCGCGCGGGTGCTTCCTCAGCGGCCCGCGGCTTCTCCGGCCAGCGCACCGACGCGTCCTCGACAACCTGCGTCTTCTCCGCTGCCCGTGACGTCTCCGCGCGGCGAACCGGAGCCTCGTCAGCAGCGCGTGACCCGGCCGCACTCTCCGGGGCACGGGACGGCCGTTGCGGCGTCTCAGCCCGACGACCCCGCACGTCCTCCGCCTGCGTCCCGCGCGCGCTCTCCGCTCCGCGCGGCGCGTCCGTCCAGCGAACCGACACGTCCTTCGCCCGGCGACCTGGCGGTTCCGCAGCCTGCGCCTGGCCAACCGGCTCCTCAGCGGCAACCGCCCGCACCGGAGCGTCCTCGGCCGCCCGTTTCCGCGGCGCGGGCGTTTCCGCGCCCTTCCGCCCGAACGGCCGCGCCCACCCCGGCAGCACTGGCGACTTGCGGTCCTCAGCCCGCCGACGTCCGCCAGTCCGCGGAGCCTCCTCGGCCGGTTCCCGGATCGCGGGCAGCACCGACGTCTGCTCGACCTCGGCCTCCGCCGCGGCCCGCCGGAACGACCACGCCGGCTTCTTCTCCGCCGCCTCGACCCAGGCCGAGGCCGAAACCGGCTCCGGATCCGCGGCCACCTCGACCTGCGCCGGAACGACCGGCAGCGGGGCCGCCACCGGGTCCGGCCGCGGGGCGGGGACGTCGCGGATCGCCGGCATCACCGAGGTCTCCTCGGCCGCGACGCGCGGCTCGACCTCCATCGACACCGGGCGTCCGTCGCGCGGGGCGGACGCGGCGAGGACGTCGTCGAGATCCATCGACGCCACCGATTCCGCACCCAGCTCGCCCGCGATCAGCCCGCACGCCTGGCGCCGGGCCCGCGCGTGCACGTGTTCCGCGGCCCGCGCCCGGTGCAGGCAGCCGATGGCCTCTTCCGCGCTGCCGAACCGTTCCTCGATCTGCGCCAGCTCCAGCCACAACCGCGCGGTGACCGCCGCGAGCCCGTGCCGGTCGGTGGCCGCGACGGCCTCCCCCACCAGCTCGGCGGCGGCGTCACCGGCACCGGAGGGCAGGTGGATGCGGGTCGCGACCGCCAGCCGCAGCCAGGCCGCGGGCGCGACGCCGGCGGCACGGACCGGTTCGCGCAGCATGGGTTCGGCGATGTCGTACGCCATGTCGGCGTCGCCGCGGTCGAGCAGCGTGCTGACCAGCTGCAACACGAGCCGAATCCGGACGAGACCGCCGTCGTCGCCGGGACGGTCCATCTTCTCCAGGAACCCGAGCCCGGTCCGCGCGGCGTCCGCGGCCGCGGTGAGATCGCCGTGCCTGCGCCGGTGCGCCGCGGTTCCGTTGCGCAGCAAGGCCCGCATCAACAGCCGGTCGTCCGCGTCGAGCGAATCGTCGGCCACCAGCAGCCGGTCCGCCTCGACGAGCACCCGGTCCAGCTCCGCCTTCCGGCCGAACTGGGCGAGACACCCGACGAGGTGGCACAACGCTTCCGCGCGCAGCGACGGCGGCACGTCCTCCGACAGCACCGGCCGCAGCGCGGCCAGCCCCATCAGCGGGACGCCGAGGCTGCGCGCGCACACCGCGAGGTCGACGCGCAGCCGCGCCGCCGTCGTGGCGTATCCGGCGTGTTCAGCCGCGCGCAAGGCCGCGACCGCGCGGCCGACCGTGGATGTCCGCTTGCCGATCCGCACGCGAGCGGACACCACGAGCGCTTCCGCCCGGATCCAGTGCCCGTCCGCGCTCGCCGTCTCCGCGAGCGCCGCCGAGCGTTCGCCGAGAACCAGCGACAGCTCGGGCGCCCGGAAGCGCAGTGATTCCGCCCGGTCGATGAGCCGACCGAGGTCGGCGAGGGTCCCGCCACTGGCAACGGCGGGCCGCCCGTCCGCGGTCGCGGACGGGCTGGGCCGGTTGTGCCTGCTGGTTTCCACTCGGGACCCCCGCGCCGGTCAGTCGCGCTTCAACTTGCGGTGGGTGACCCGGTGCGGACGAGCCGCTTCGGCGCCGAGGCGCTCGACCTTGTTCTTCTCGTAGCCCTCGAAGTTGCCCTCGAACCAGAACCACCGGGCAGGATCTTCCTCAGTGCCTTCCCAGGCGAGGATGTGCGTCGCGACCCGGTCCAGGAACCACCGGTCGTGGGAAATCACGACCGCGCAGCCGGGGAACTGCTCGAGCGCGTTCTCCAGCGAGCCCAGCGTTTCGACGTCCAGGTCGTTCGTCGGCTCGTCCAGCAGGATCAGGTTCCCGCCCTCTTTGAGCGTCAGCGCGAGGTTGAGCCGGTTGCGCTCGCCGCCGGACAGCACGCCGGCCGGCTTCTGCTGGTCCGGGCCCTTGAAGCCGAACGCGCTCACGTAAGCGCGCGAGGGCATTTCGGTCTGCCCGACGTGGATGTAGTCGAGCTTGTCCGAGACGACCTCCCACACGGTCTTCTTCGGGTCGATTCCGCCGCGGCTCTGGTCCACATAGGACAGTTTGACCGTCTCGCCGATCTTGACCGAGCCGCCGTCCGGCTCCTCGAGCCCGACGATGGTCTTGAACAGCGTCGTCTTGCCGACGCCGTTCGGGCCGATCACGCCGACGATGCCGTTGCGCGGCAGGTCGAAGGAGAGCCCGTCGATGAGCACCCGGTCGTCGAAGCCCTTGCGCAGCTTCTCGACCTCGACCACGACGCTGCCCAGGCGCGGGCCCGGCGGGATCTGGATCTCCTCGAAGTCGAGCTTGCGGTGCTTGTCCGCCTCCGCGGCCATCTCCTCGTAGCGGTCGAGCCGCGAACGGGACTTGGTCTGGCGCGCCTTGGCGTTGGACCGCACCCACTCGAGTTCGCTCTTGAGCCGCTTGGCCAGCTTGGCGTCCTTCTTGCCCTGGACCTCGAGCCGCTCGCGCTTCTTCTCCAGGTAGGTGGAGTAGTTGCCCTCGTAGCCGACGACGCGGCCGCGGTCGAGCTCCATGATCCACTCGGCGACGTTGTCCAGGAAGTACCGGTCGTGGGTGACGGCCAGGACGGCGCCCTTGTAGTTGGAGAGGAACTGCTCCAGCCACAGCACGCTTTCGGCGTCCAGGTGGTTAGTGGGTTCGTCGAGCAGCAGCAGGTCGGGCGCGGACAGCAGCAGCTTGCACAGCGCGACGCGGCGGCGCTCGCCGCCGGAGAGGTGGGTGACCGGCTCGTCCGGCGGCGGGCAGCGCAGGGCGTCCATGGCCTGCTCGACGGTCGAGTCGAGCTCCCAGGCGTCGGCGTGGTCCAGCTCCTCCTGGAGCTGGCCCATCTCCTCCATCAGCGCGTCGCTGTAGTCGGTCGCCATCAGCTCGGCGATCTCGTTGTAGCGATCGAGCTTCTGCTTGGTCTCGCCGAGGCCCTCCTCGACGTTCTGCCGAACGGTCTTCTCCTCGTTCAGCTCCGGCTCCTGCATGAGGATGCCGACGGTCGCGCCCGGCTGCAGGAAGGCCTCGCCGTTGCTGGCCTGCTCGATCCCCGCCATGATCTTGAGAACGGTCGACTTGCCGGCGCCGTTCGGGCCCACGACGCCGATCTTGGCTCCGGGGTAGAACGCGGTGCTCACGTCGTCGAGGATCACCTTGTCCCCGACGGTCTTGCGCACCTTCTTCATGGTGTAGATGAACTCGGCCATGCCATCGATCGTAGAGTGGCTCCTCCGGCGGCCTGACGGCGGTCACCACCGTGCTACCGAGGGTCAAGTCGAGGTCACGCGGACAGCATGATTTTCGGCCGCGTCATTCGGCCCGTTTGCCCTCGGCGAGGTTCTTCAGCATCGCGTTGTAGGCAGCGAGTTCCTCGCCGCCGGTGTTCTCCTCGCGCCGGTCGCGCCGCTTCGCCTCGCGCTCGTCCTGGCGCGCCCACTGCACCAGCAGCGCGATCAGCACGAGCAGCACCGGCACCTCGCCCGACGCCCACGCGATGCCGCCGCCGAGCCGCTGGTCGGTCAGCAGGTCGCCGACCCACGGCAGCTTCAGCGACGTGTAGAACTCGCGGCCGATCACGGTCTGCATGTTCATCAGGATCACGCCGAAGAAGGCGTGGAACGGCATCGCGCCGAACATCATCCCGAGCTTGCCGACCGGCGGCAGCCGCCGCGGCGCGGGGTCGACGCCGATCACCGGCCAGTAGAAGACGTAGCCGACGAGCAGGAAGTGCGCGTTCATCGCCAGGTGCGC
The DNA here is from genome assembly GCF_042754125.1 of Amycolatopsis sp. NPDC059235. Lineage (NCBI taxonomy): Bacteria > Bacillati > Actinomycetota > Actinomycetes > Pseudonocardiales > Pseudonocardiaceae > Amycolatopsis > Amycolatopsis sp. NPDC059235. The sequence goes on along the minus strand of NZ_JBHZAG010000136.1, from coordinate 4,402 downwards.
CCAGTGGTAGTTGAGCGCGTTGTCGAAGAGGCCGGAGAAGTACAGCCCGTAGAAGGACCCGACGAACAGCAGCAGCGCGACGATCGGGTTCGTCAGGAACCGCGACACCGGCGAGTGCACGGCGGCCAGCAGCCACTCGCGCGGTCCCGGCGGGGCGTCGCGGCCGGCCGGGGCCAGCGCGCGCAGGGCGAGCGTCACCGGGCCGCCCAGCACCAGCAGCACCGGCGCGACCATCGACATCAGCATGTGCGTGCCCATGTGCACGCTGAACATCGCGGGCGCGTACCGGCCGATGCCCGACGACGTGGCCAGCAGGATCACCAGGCAGCCGGCGAACCACGCCACCATCCGGCCGACCGGCCAGGCGTCGCCGCGCTTGCGCAGCCGCCGCACGCCGGCGAGGTACAGGCCGGCGAGAACGATCGCGAGGGTGCCGTAGACGAGGTCGAACCGCCAGTCGGTGAGCAGCCGCCAGAACGTCGGCGGGCCCTGGAGGTCGTAGCCGATGAGGAGTTCGACGGTGCCCGGCTGGGTGACCGCGTCCGGCGGCGGCGGCGTGCGGGCGAGGCCGGAAGCGATGCCGATGGTGACGAACATGATCAGCACTTCGACGGCCGCGAGCCGGAGCAGCTGGCTGCCGCCCTTGCCGTCGACGAGGTTCGCCACGCCGCGGCTGCGCTGCTGCTGGCCGAAGACGCCGAGCAGAAGCAGCGCGACGATCTTGGCGACGACGAGCAGGCCGTAGTCGGTGGTGAACAGGTCGCCAAGGTTGATCCGGACCAGCGCGTTGACGATGCCGGACACCGCCATCACGACCCAGCAGACCAGGGCGAGCTTGGAGAAGCGCTGCGCGGCGAGGCTGAGGTTCTTGCCTCGGCGCCAGCCGAGCGCCAGCACGGCGAGCAGGCCGCCGACCCACAGCGCGGCCGCGACGAGGTGGAACAGCAGGCTGTTGGTGGCCAGGTCGTGCGAGCCGCCGCTGGCGGAGTGCCCGGTGACCGCGACCGGGACGAGGCCGGCGACGGACAGGAAGAACAGCACCGCCGTCCAGCCCCAGCTGAGCACCAGGCGGCAGCCGAGGGCGAGCAGGATCGCGATCAGCGCGGTCCACAGCCACGCCTTGGGCTGTTCGATCGCGCTGACGAGGCTCAGCAGGGTGTCCGGGGAAAGGACGTCGCCGAACGGCTTGCCCGCGCTGTCCGCGGCGGTGAAGGCGACCGACAGGATCGAGGCCGCGAACCACACCCACGCGGCGATCCCCGCGGTGCGGACCGCGGCGTACCCCTCGGGCGCGAGCGTGCCGGATTTCTGTGGCGGGACGAGGAAAGCGGCCAGCAGCAAGGCGCCGACGCACACGACCGACGACGCTTCGGCGAGCACGCGGACCACCGTGACGCCGTAGCGCGTGACGAGCCCCGGGTCCGGCAGCCCGGCGATGACGTAGCCCGCTCCGCCGGTGAGCGCGACGAGCCCGACCGCGACGACCGCGCCGAGCACGACTCCGACCGAAAGCAGCGGGAGCACACTCGTCTTGCGTCCGCGGTTCGGGGCGGGTTTCGTCACAGGTTCCGAGCTCACGCTACGAGACTAGGCCGGTCGCGCGCGGGGCGGCACCGGGGTGGGTTTCGCGCCGGATCGCTCGCTCGCGGCATTTGCGCTGGTCGAGCCGGGTTGCCGGGCGGAACCCGGTGCGCGGCAAGGCTTTCCTCTATGCTCCGCCGATGACCAGCAGCCGTCGCCGCCGCCCGACGCTGGACGACGTCGCGGAGGCGGTCGGGGTGTCGCGCGCCACTGTGTCCAACGCCTACAACCGGCCTGACCAGCTGTCGACGCAGTTGCGGGAGCAGATCCTGCGCGCGGCGGGTGAACTCGGTTACCCCGGCCCGAACCCGACCGCCCGCAGCCTGGCCACGAGCCGCACCGGCGCGATCGCTTTCCTGCTCGATTCGTCGCTGTCGGCGGCCTTCTCCGACCCCGCGCTGTCGATCACCTTGGACGCGCTCGCGAAAACCGTGGAACCCACCGGCAACGCGCTGCTGCTCTTGCCCGGCCACGAAGCCCAGGAAGGCCCGCCGGCGTCGCGAGTCCTGGCCGCACAAGCGGATATCGCCGTGGCGTACTCCCTCGCCGACGGCACTCCCGCGCTGGAAGCCGTGCGGGCACGGGGTTTGCCGCTGGTGGTCATCGACCAGCCCCCGCTGCCGGACACGGCCCGAGTCGGCTGCGACGACCGCGGCGGCGCATCGTTGGCCGCACGCCATTTAGTGGAGCTGGGACATCGCCGGTTCGGAATTCTGGCCGCACCGCGCCTTTCCGCGGTGACCAGTCCTTTCCACGGCACCCGCGAACGCCTCGCCGGCTACCTCGACACGCTGGCCGCCGCCGGAATCACCGACGTCTCCATCACCGAAGCCCCTTGGCTGTCGGCCTCCACCGCCCGCGCCGCCGCCACCGAGCTGCTCACCGCCGCGGTACGGCCGACAGCGCTGTTGTGCATGTCCGACCAGCTCGCCTTCGCCGCGATCGCCGCCGCCCACCGGCTGGGCCTGCGCGTGCCCGGCGATGTGTCGATCGTCGGCTTCGACGACACTCCGCAGGCCGCATGGTCTGAACCACCTCTCACGACCGTCCGGCAAGACCTGGCAGGCAAGGGCCGCGTCGCGGGCGAACTGGTGATGGACCTGCTGGCGGGGGAGCCGATCCCGCCGCCGGTCGAACTCCCGGTGTCGCTGGCCGTCCGCGAAAGCACCGCGGCGATTTAGCAAGACCGCTCGGCGATCTGTGGACAACTAGGTCTCTTCCGGGTGAAGGGAAACTACTTGTCCACAGACGTAGGAATGCGGGCAGACAAACCGCACGAAACCCGCCAAGGTGGAGAACACGCCCGGTTTCCCGGGATGCCGCCGGCCGCTTCGCCCGGCACCGTTTTCGATTGAGGGGGAGTTCCCACGATGTTCCGCCGCCTGCTGCCGTCTCTGCCGTTTCCGGGCCGCCGCACCTGGCCCGCCGCCGCCCCGTCCCGCCTGCCCGGCGTATTGCTGCTGGTCACCGCAGGCCTCCTGACCAGTTCCGGACTAGCCCAAGCCACTCCGGCTACTCCCCCCGCGCCCGCCTGCAACGCGGGAGAGTTCTGCCTGTGGGACAGCGAAACGTATTCCGGAGGGGCACAGAGTTACGACCTGCGCACGGCAAATCCGGGTGATTGCATTCCCCTGCCCGAGGGATTCCAAGGACATTCCTTCGTCAACCGGATGACCCGCGACGTCACGATCTACCAAGGAGCGGACTGTTCCACGGAGGGCGATTTCATCACCTATCCGGGCGGCGGCACGTACGTTCCGCAGTCCCCGTTCGCGGTGCGTGCCCTGAAAGTGTGGGAATAACCCGAGACCGGGCCAGGCGAACAAGGCAAGCTCCAGGACGAGTCGACTCGCAGCCAAAGTTCGCCGGCCCGGGGGCCGCACCCCCGAGCGGCCCCCGGCCCGTGGGCGCGCAGCCCGGAACACCCGCGCCCACGGGCCCCTGACCCCTCGCCTCCCGCTCCCGGCCCCGACCTGGGAGCGAGAGGCGAGGCCTGGGGTTCCGTCGTGGCTGGGCGGTGTCCCGCCGCCGCTGGAGGCCTGCGGTTCCGCCTTGGCAGGCCTGCGGCTCCGTCGCGGTTGGCCTGGCTTCCGTCGTCGTGGTCCTGGCTTCCGTCATGGCAAGCCTGGGTTCCATCGCGGCAGGCCTGCGGTCCGTCGCGGCGGGTCCGGCTTCCGGCGTCGCAGGCGCGTGGTTCCGTCGCGGCAGGCGTGAGGTTCCATCGCGGCAGACGCGCTCGTCGTCCGTCAGGTTCAGGCACCAGCCCGCCCCCGATCCGCCATGACCTGCCGCTCGCCGGACCACGCCCGTCAGTGGTTCGGCCTTGCCGCTGACCTGGCACGTCGGTGCCTGACCGCAACCGCCGAACCGCCCAATCCTCACCCGCCCGGCCAGACGTCCTACATCACAAGATCGCCACAGTCTCCGCCAGCCGTCAGCCCCGAATCCCCGTCCCGTCCGACGCCTCAGCCAGGAGATCCAGGTGCCCAAGCTGCACAAACCGCCGCTCACCAGCCGCACGAGGCCGCTCTCCCGAGCGGTGCGTGCCGGAGCCGTCGCGCGCTGTGGCATTCCGCCCCCGAGGCACCGCAAATCCGACGAACGGAAGCTGAAACGATTCGACGGTGTCGAACGATCGAGAGATTGGCGATGACTAAGCTGCCCATGCTGGAGGTCAGCAGCTGTCGGCCACCCGGGCCCTCGTAGCTCAGCTGGATAGAGCAAGAGCCTTCTAATCTCTAGGTCGCAGGTTCGAGTCCTGCCGGGGGCACAAAAGCCCTGGTCACGGAAGTGACCAGGGCTTTTCTCGTTCGCCGCCCCA
>NZ_JBHZAG010000135.1:4292-17523 GCF_042754125.1 Amycolatopsis sp. NPDC059235 | reverse complement strand
ATCCCCAGACAACGAAGGACGGGAGAGCCATGTCCGAAAACGACGACCGGGCACAGCGATCGGGCCGAGGCGGGCGGGGGAAGCGCGAGGGCACGGTGCGGGGGCTGGCGTTGTTCGCGGCGCTGCAGGCGACCTTCGCCGACATCCACCCGGTGTGCGACCAGTGGCTGCAGTCCAGCGCCGACGCGGTCGGCAAAGGGCAGCCCGGCATCGAGGGCGCGCGGCACTGCGCCCGCCACGTCGCCGGGTACAGCGCGGGCCAGCTGGCCGCGGCGGTCGCGGTGACACGGGTGCTCGGGCACCGGGTTCCGCTGGCCGCGCTGCTGGCCGGGACGGCGGTCAACGCGGTCACCCACTACGTCATCGACCGGCGGGAGCCGCTGAAGAAAGCGGCCCAGGCGCTGGGCAAGGGCGGCTATCTGGAGCACGCCACCGTGCAGCGGCGGCCGGGGGCGGTGGACGAGGCCGGGCCGGGGACCGCGCTGATGGAGCTGGACCAGGCCGCGCACCGCGCGATCGGGGTGCTGGCCTCGCTCACCACGACCTGGCTGGCCCTGCGTTCGCGCCGGGCAAGCCGCGCGGTCCGGTGAGCGGCTCCTGCCTGCACGACTGCCTCGTCGGCGAACCCGCGCCGACGAGCGAGGACCGCGCCGCGCTCGGCCACAAGCCTCTTTTCCGTTTCCCGGGACAACGAAGGACAGGAGAGCCATGCCCGCGAAGGACCACAAGGTGGAGATCCGCTACCGCGACGGCAGGAAGACGACGTTGCACGCGACCGCCGAGAAAGCGCGCCGGTGCGAAGACCTCCCGTTCACCGACCTGCAGGTCGTCTCGGTCACGGTCACCCCGCCGAAACGCTGACCCCGTCCCGAATCCGCACAGTTGCGCCGACCCGTTCCAGGCTTCCCTGATCCTGATTGGACACAGCATGAGCGCGAACTTCCAGTACCAGCCCTACGACAACGTCCGCGTTTCCATCGCGTGGAACTACGAAACCCGGGCGTGGCAGTACCACGTCGCGGTGACGGGCGGGGCGTTGAAGATCTTCTCCGACGTCCGGCAGGCCCAGCGCTATGTGGACTCGCGCGGTCGCGGCTTCCGCAACGTCCCCGGCTTGGCCAAGGTCGCGAAAAAGCTGACGAAGCCCTGACCGCCCGCGTCCGCCGCATCAGCCGAGGAGGGAGTTTCGCCGATGGGCAAAGGAAAACGTTTCGGGTTCGTCGTCGACGCGACGGCGACCTGCCGCAAGCACGGTCACGAGTTTCCGTTGCGCGGTCGCGCGCCGGACCTCGAAGCCGGTCGGAAGGTGCGGTTGTTCGGCCGCTGCCCTGCGGGCCACGACGTGGTCGTCGAGCACACCGTGCCCTGATTCGCTCCCGCCCCGGCCCGGCGGCCATTCCGCCAAGAACCCCCGCCGGGCCGGGCGGAAACCCCTGCACCGCACGAGAACGCAGAACAGGAGAGGACCGATGGTAGCCGAGTACGTCAAGGGCAAGATCGCCCAGGCGAAGAAGGAATCGGCCGAGATGGCCGCGAGCGCGGAGTGGCAGCAGCGGCTGGTCAAGGCGCAGAAGGTCTGGACTGGGACGACGCCCTGGACGTGGCCGATGAGCGAAATCCCCTGCACCGTCAAGGGATGCCGCCGGGAACCGGCGAACAACGGCGACGGCCGCTGCCGCCGCCACGCCGGGAGCGCCCGGTGAGCGCCCCGGAGCGGGAGCCCGGCCGGGTCGAGGTGGCCGGGATCGAGCAGGCGGCGCAAGCGCTGGCCGCGGCGGTGGGCGAGGACTGGGGCCAGAACCCGGTGCGCAACCGCTGCCGCGGGCTGGCGCTGACCGCGGTCGCCGCCTACCTGGCCGCCGCCGACGCGCAGACGGGCGGCGAACGGTGACGGGCACGCTGACCGAACTGGGGCGGCTGCACCTGTCCCGCCCCGCCGCGACCGCGTCGCCGGAGGCGGTGGCCGCGTGGAAACGCCGCCGCGCCGCCGCCCGCGAGCACCTGGCCGCCGAACAGCGGCACGCCTCGGCCGGGACGGCGCGGACGGGGGCGGGGCGATGACGGTCACCCGCGTCATGACCGCCCGTGTGCGGTCCGAGCACACGCCGCCCGAAGTTCTCCGGGCGAATCTTCCGCTCGTGACGGTGCTGCTGCGCTACGACCCGGCCGACCCGTGGGCGCTGAAAATGCTCATCGGCGCGCAGGCGTGGGAGTTCGCCCGCGAGCTGCTCGCCGACGCGCTCGCCGACGAGGGGCTCGTCGGCGAGGGCGACGTGCGGATCCTCGCGTGGGCGGACACCGTCAAGGTGATCCTCTCGTCGCCCTCCGGGACGGCCCGGCTCTTCTTCGGCCGCGGCGACCTGGAACACGCCCTCGACGACACCGAGGCCCTCGTCCCGCTCGGCGCCGAGGGCGCCCGGTTCGACTTCGACCGCGAGATCGGCCTGCTCGGCCGCGACGCCGCCTGACACCCCGCGCACCCCGCGCCCCGGCCCGCCCGGGGCGCGCTCCAGCGCGCCCGGAAAAGGCGGCCTCTGTTCCGCCGGGACACCGGCGCCGACGCGGCAGTCCGCCGGTGCCCCGGTGCACCACCGCTCCAACCCCCTTGCACGCCAACGGAAACGGAGAAGATCCGATGGGTTTCCTCACCAGCAAGCAGGACAAGCGCCGAGCGCACGACGCCGCGAACCGCAAGCGGGTCGACCCGGGCCTGCACGCGGCCACCGTCGGCGGCCGCTGCCTAGGCTGCCGCCGGAAGGTCGCCAAGAACCTCAACTTGTGCAAGAACCCGGCCTGCTCGCGGGCGGTCGCCGCCGCGATGGAGGACTGATGGCCGCCCCCGCGCAGACCTGCAAGCACACCGCGTTCCTGGCGAAGCTGCAGGGGGACCGGCTGCGGAAGAAGTGCCGCGAATGCGGGCATGCCTGGACCGAACGGATGCCCGCCAAGCCGACATTGCGGCTGGTGAAGTAGCGCCCCGGCCCGGCAGCCCTGCCCTGGAAAGCCCGCGCTGCCGGGCCGGGTCCACAACCCCCTTGCGCCGAACCGAATCAACGAAAGGGGACGCCATGGTAGCGCCCTCGACACCCCAGGACCGCCCGCCCGCAGCCCGCACCGGCCGCCCCGACCCGCGCCCCGCCGAGCCGGGGTTCGCCTTCCACGTCGCGGCCTCCGAACCGCCGCGCCGCCCCGGCGACTGCCGCTGCACCCGCTACTGCGCCGCACCCGCCGGCCGCGGCTGCCGAATCCAGGAAGGACACGCCCGATGAAACTCAGCCCCGCCCGGATCGTGGAGAACCTCCGCGCCGAACCCACCGTGAAAGCCGCCCGCGTCTACCTCGACGCGCTGCGCCTGGACCACGAGGCCCTCGCCGCAGTCGCCGCCGCAGCGGGAATCACCGGCGCGGAACGCCAGACCACGCGCGGGCTGCAGGCCCTGGTGGCCAAGAAAACCGCCGGAGCCCGGGGGCGCCGGTGAACCCGCACCCCGCTCCCGCCGCCGTCGTCGCGAAGCTCCGCGCCACCGAGACCGTCGAAGACGGCGAGGCCTACCTCGACTCGCTGAAGCTGGACCGCGCCGGCCTGCTCGCCGTCGCCGCCGCCGCGAACCTGACGCGCGTCGAGCGGCTGAGCAAGAAAGCGCTGCGAGACCGCGTGATCCGGCAGACGATCGCCGCGCGCCGCAAGTTCGAAGGACTGCGGCACTGGTGAGCGCCTCGCGCAGCGAACAGGCCGGCGCAGACGTCGTCCGCGACGACTACACCAGATCCCTGGCCCGCAAGGGCCACGCGATGGCCTGGACCCTCGGGCGCAACGCCCGCAGGAAAGGCCACGCCTACTTCTGGGAAGGACGCTGCACCCGGTGCGGCGCGGAAATCTCCGTCGCCGCCGACTCGATCTCCTGCCCCGGCGCCCGCGACGCCCGCAAGACCCGCTGCAGCGGGCCGGGCACCGCCGTCCTGACCGACATCGAAAACGCCCGCGCCGCAGAACGGATCGCCGCGTCCGGCCGCGCGTTCGCCCGCGAACACCGCCGCTGAACCCCAGCTTCCCGAACCCGCGTTCCACGGAAAGGAACCGTCATGTCCGAACACGACACTGCCGCCCGCGACCTCGCGGCGCGGCAGGCCGAGGGCCTGCGCGCCGTGGCGCGCCTGATCGAGCAGAACCCGGAACTGGCCGAGCACATGCAGTTCGCCCTGGCCCCGAACTTCAACGCGTTCGTCGCGCACACGGACGAGAATCCCCGCGCCCGACTGCAGCACTTCCGCCGCGCCGCGCTCGCCGAAGGGGCCGACGTGTCGGTGGACAACGGCATCGACTTCTGCACCGTCGCCGCCACGTTCGGCGCGGTGACCCTGCACCTGCTCGCCCGGGCGGAGCACATGGCCGGACAGGACCCCAGGCCCGCAGCGGCATACCGGCCGCTCGCCGACATCGACCCCGCGAGCGAGGAGTGCTGATGTCCGCACCGCACACCCCGGACCCGGGCGGCCTGGCGGCTTCGCCGGGCGAGGTGTCCTCGCTGATATCCGAATCGGCCCGGCTGCTGCCGTGGCACCTGCTCGGAACTGCCGTGTTCGGAGCGCTGTCCTGGTTCTCCAGCGCGGTCGCGTGGCTGCACGCGGCGGCGGCGGTGGCGGCGATCGTGGTGGGCCTGCGCGGGCTGTGCCACGCGGTGTTCCTGTTCCGCGCGGCGCTGCGGTTCCGCGACGAACTGGACCTCGCGATCGAGCAGGCCGAGGCAGACGCCGCCCGTCTCCGCAGCCTCACAGCGGACGATCCCTACTGGACGGTGCGGTGACATGGCCGAGATTCGAACGCGCCGCCCGGACGGTCGCCCGGAAACCCCTGCCGACAAACGATTTTTCGACCTGCGCGAATCCGGATACCGCGGCCCGATCGACCAGGACGGCCGCAAGGTCGCCGACGTCGACGACTGGATCCGCGCGCACCTGCGCCGCGGCTGAACGCGGCGCATCCACCCCGTCTGTGAAGTCCATTGCGGAAGGAATCAGTGACCGGTCATGAGCAATGTCGAGGAACTGCGCGCGGTGATCGCCAACGCCACCGAGCAGGCCAAAGGGGCGCGGGGCGCGCTGATGCAGGCCGTCCAGGTGCTGTCCGAGCAGCGGGCGGCCGTCGCGCGGGCCACCCAGGGCACCGCCAGCGCCGACGTCGACCAGGGCCTCGGCCTGTTCGACAGCGCTATCGACGGGATCGACCAGATCGTCGGGATGGTGTCGGCCGCGTGCGGGCCGCTCGAGTCCTACCGGATCGCGTTGTAAGGGAGCGGTGCGATGAGCGCGTTCGAGGTGTTGCAGCGCAAGGGAACCCTGGCGCTGCTGGGGTTCCTGGCGGCGCTGCTGGGGTTCGTCGCTTTGCATCTGGTGCGGATTCCGCTGGTGCTGGCCGCGGCGGTGCTGGCCGGGGTGATGTCCCGGCTGGACGGGGCGATCACCCGGCAGGCCACCGGTGCCGCCGACGGCCCGGTCAACCAGTTTTTCCCGCAGCCGCAACGAAATCAGGAGGCCAGCCGTGTCTGACTCGCACGACGACACCGGACAGGGCGCGGTCTCGGCCGCCGACGAGGGCCGCGCCGCGCTGCGCGACGCGCGGGCCGAAACGGTCCGCAACGCCTGGACCACGCTCGGGTGGACGGTGCTCGCCGCTGTGCTGCTCGCGGCGCTGGCGGCGGAGTCCGGGGCATGGCGTCAGGGGGTGTTCTGGTTCGGCCTGTTCGGCGGGACGGCGCTGCCCGACGGGGTGCGCGCGGCCCGGGAGCTGGTCCTGATCGGGCTGGGCCGGGTGACGTTCTGGGCCGAGCGGTGCGACGGGTTCCTGGTGCGCGGCTGCGGCCGCCCGGACTGCCCGGACCCGGACTGCGGAAAGGAGGAGTCGTGACGGTGCAACAGGAAGGCCGCCGCACCCGCACCGAGCGGGCGGTGGTGTGGATCGGCGGGCATTTCGGCGAGGTGGTCGCGGTGAGCGTGCCGTGCGCGGTCGGCGGGTTCACCACGGTGTGGCTCGACCTGGTCTCGGCGGCGGCCGCGGCGGTCTGGGCGTGGCACGAGCTGCGGCTGCGGCGGCGCACCCGTGCCGGGCGCGCGGCGCTCGCCGCTGCCGGGCCCGCGCCCCGGCAGCTGACCGGCGCGGCCGCGCCGGCCGGGCGCGAGACGGGGCCGGACGGGCGGAAGGAGGCCAGCGGATGAGCGCCACGAGCGTCGGACCCGACGACGAGGGCGGCGAGGTGTCGCGCGGCCTGGCGGCGCTGGAGCGGCACCTGGCCGAGGTCGCCGCCGAACCCGCGACGGCCCCGGAACCCGCGCGGGAGGAGAACGGGCCGGAGGATGACGAGGAGGAAGTTCCGGCGGCGCGCGGGATGACCCGGCGGGTGCGGTCGCGGCTGGCCGAGCACGCCGAGGCGCACCAGTTGTTGGAGTTGGAGGCCGACGAGGCGCCGTTCCGGGTGACCAGCGACCGGGTCCGGCGCCGTCGCCGGGCGGTGGCCGAGGCCGGGGCGTTGTGGCGGCTCGACCGCGACCCGCAGGTGCTGGCCTACCGGGATGCGCGGATGCGGCGGCTGCTGGTCGCGGTCGGGATGGCGGCGCTGACGCTGGCGCTGGCCTGGTCCACGGCCGGGGTGCAGCTGTTCGCGGCCGAGGGCGCGGCGGCGTTCTCCCCGCAGTGGTGGTTCGGCTGGCTGGTGGAGCCGTTCTGCTCGCTGGCGCTGCTGATGGTGGTGGCCGGCCGCGCCTACCTCACCACCAGGGGCCGCCCGGTCGCCGACCGCAGCGTGGACCGCACCGAGTGGGTGTTCCTCGGCCTGACGCTGGGGATGAACGCCTGGCCGCACCTGCCCGGGGTCGCCCCGGCGTTCACGGTGTCGGGCCTGGTCCTGCACCTGCTCGGCCCGATCGTCGCGGTCGCCATCGTGCGCGCCTTCCCGCGGCTGCTGGCCGCGTTCAACACCCTCGGCCTCGACCCCGGCGGCCCGCCGGGCGCGACGCGCGAGCCGGTGGCGGCGGCCGCGACCCGCGCCGACCCGCCCCGCCCGGAACCCGCGCCCGTCGCACCGAAGACCACGGCGCGGGCGACGATCCCGGAGCCGAAGCGGCGCACTCCCGCGCAGCTGGAGCGGGCGTTCGAGGCGGCGCTGGAGTCCCGTCCGGACGGGTTCGACCCGTCCAACGCCGAGTCGATCCGCCGCACCCTCAAATGCGGCAAGCCGCAAGCGGTCGAGCTGAAGCGCCGCTACCTCGACCGCACCCGCAAGACCGACTGACACCACCCGGGCGCGGGCGGGTCCGGTCCACCCCGCCCTGCCCGGCGCGGTGGACCGGACCCTGCCCGTGACCTGCACGAGTCCACGCACGAGTCCATGCAGGAGGGCCACGATGGCATCGACCGACAACCACGACGAGTCCACGCACGCCCCGGCCGTCGGGACCTCCGCCGAGTCCGCTCCGGCCAGCGGCGGGGAGCTGGCCACGGTCCACCCGCTGCGCGCCCCCGAGTCCACCGGCGAGCCGATCGAAGCCGAGATCGTGTCGGACGAGGAGTGGCGGCTGCTCACCTCGCAGCGGGCGCAGGCGGCGTGGCGCTACCGGCAGTACCGCGACAACGCGGTGACGGTGGCGCGCGTGACCCGGACCGCGGTCACCCACGACCGGACGAAGACGACGCTGCGGTTCGTCGCACGGCACGGGTCCTACGTGTTCGGCGGCGGGCTGATCGTGGCGAAGCGGGTGTGGGAGGCGAAGACGAACTCCCGCTACGAGCGGCTGATGCGCTCGGCAGAGGCGGGCGGGAAGTTCGAGGAGCTGCAGCACTGGGAGGAGCGCGCCGAGCAGGCCAAGGAGAAACGCCACCAGCGGAGGATGGACTGGCTCGACGCGCCGAAGAAGCTGGTCAAGGCCGGTTTCTTCGGTGCGGCGGCGCTGGTGGCGGTGTTGACCGCGCTGGGCATCCTGCTCGCGATCGGCTACCGGGACTTCGCGATGCTGGCCCGGCCCTTCGAAACCGTGATCGACCTGGTCAAGTGGGTTGTGATCGCGGTGTCGGTGACGTGGGGGCCGTTCCTGCTCGGCGCGCCGTGGCTGGCGGGGGCGTTGCTGCACCACATCGGCCGCAAGGCCGAGGCGCACCCGACGTGGCTGGCCCCGGCCGGAGGCGGCGGCAGCGACCGGTCGGAGCTGATCACCGCCGACGCGATCACCACCGCGTTCCGGCACCTGAACGTCCCCGCGCTCAAGACCGCGCTGGTCAAGGAGGGGTGGACGCCGCGGTTCGAGCTGACCCCGACCCGGGAGGGGACGGGCGCGTTCAAGGGCTACCGGGCGATCGTGGACCTTCCGCTGGGCGTCACCCCCGGCATGGTCGCGGACAAGCGGGACGTGCTGGCCAAGAACCTCAACCGCAACCCGGTCGAGGTGTGGGCGTCGGACTACGGGCGGGAGAAGGGCGGCAAGGCCGGCTACCTGAACCTCTACGTCGCCGACTCCGGGGTGATGGAGAAGCCGACCCCGCCGTATCCGCTGCTCAGCGAGGGTGCGACCGACGTGTTCGACGGCGTCCCGATCGGGATCACCCAGCGCGGCGACGTCGTCCTGATCCCGATCGTCGGGTCGAACGCGGTGTTCGGCGGGCAACCGGGGCAGGGCAAGTCCAACGCGGTCCGGTGCATGGTGCTCGGGGTCGCGCTGGACCCGCTGGCCGAGATCCGGATCCACGTGTTCGCCATGAACGGCGACTTCGACGCCTACGAGCCGCGGCTGTCGCTGTACGAGAAGGGCGCCACCGGCGAGCACGTCGAGCAGGCGGTGGCGCATCTGGAGGAGCTGTACGCCGAGGTCGGGCGCAGGGAAGGGCGCCTGGCGGAGCTGGGCGCGAAGAAGCTGACGCGGCAGATCTCCGAGCAGCACGAGGACATGCGGCCGCTGTTCGTCGGGTTCTCCGAGTGCCACGAGCTGTTCGGGCACTCCGAGCTGGGCAAAACCGCCGCCGAGCTGGCCGTGAACATCGTCAAGCGCGGCCGCAAGACGGGCGTGTCCACCGTGTACGACACCCAGTCCTCGCGGGCGGACGCGATCCCGTCGCAGCTGGTGGAGAACGTCGGCGCGAACGGCTGCTTCTCGGTCAAGACCTGGCGTTCCAACGACGGATTCCTCGGAGACGGCAGCTTCGCCGCCGGAATCCGCGCCACGGAGCTGCGGTTCAACGTCGACCGCGGAACCATGGTCGCGACCGGCATGACCGAGGAGCTGTTCGAGATCCTGCGGACGTTCTTCATCGAGGTCGACGACGACCGCGGCTGGGACGCCGCCGCCGACGTCATCGCCCGCGCGATGGCCCAGCTCGCCACGGGCACCGCCATCGCCGGGCAGCGGCCCGCCCCGCAGCTGGAAACCGGCCGCGACCTGCTTGAGGACGTCGCGGCCGTGCTGACCGGGGACGACCCGGTCAACGCCGCCGACCTGGCCGGGGCGCTGCGCAACCTCGCCCCGCGCTGGGCGCCCTACCGCAAGCTCGGCAAGCGAGACCTGGTCGCCCAGCTCAAGGACGCCGGGGTCAAGGTCCCCTCGACCGGGAACCTCTACCCAGTCGATCCGGCTACCGTCCGTGACGTTCTCGCGCGGCGAGGCCGGGCAGACGAGGTGGGCGCGGACGACGAGTGATGACGGCCGGCGCCGCTGCCGCGAACCCCGGTCGCCGGGGGTCGCGGCAGCGGCCGCGTCCTGGCCGACGGGGCGTAACTGTGTAACTCGTCGCAGATCAGGGCCCAGTTACCGGTTCGCGGGCCGCGAGTTACCGATGTAACTCGAAAACGCGCGCGTAACCACCGGCGTAACCCGGATCGCGCGCCTCGCCACTCCGGCCGCCGGGGCCGGCCTGCACCCCTCGATGACTACTCACCGTGATATTCGGGAGGTAATTCATGGCACCGCAGAGGTTCGCTGGGCGGGACCGCTGATGGCCCGCTACACGCCCGAGGAGGCGTCGCTGCTGGCGCTGGCCGCGCACGAGGTCGCGCACGCGGTCGCCTGCAAGGCCGCCGCCCGCACCCGCGCCGGACGGCTGACGGTGCTGCGCGCGGTGCTGCAGGGCGACCGGGGATACATCGAGCACTCCGACGTCGATCCCGACAACCAGGACCAGGTCAACACCGCGTTGATCGTGCTGTTGGCTGGGCGCGAGGGCGGCGCGCGGTGGGTGCAGCGCAACGCCGGGATGTGGCGGGGGCAGGCGATGCGCTGGTCCGCCCACGGCTGCAGCTCGGACCTCGCGGAATTCCGCCGGATGAAGCGCTTCTCCGACCGCTCGCCCGGCTGGCTGGAGGGCCGGGCGCGGTCGGTCGTCGCCGCGCACTGGGGCCGCATCGACCGGCTCGCGCACAAGCTCGCCGACGCCGGGCGCCTGTCCGGCGGCCATTTCAACTGACCTGCTCCGCCAGGACGAAGCGCCTCAAGGGCTGCCGCGCTCGCGGCGCCCATCCGATACCGACGCGAAGGAGAACAACCGTGTCCAGCACGCCGCGGCAGTCTCAGGTCGACGCCCTCATCCGCGCGCTCAAAGACGAGTACGTGGCGGAAGAAGCCGTGAAAGCCGCGCCCGACGCCGCGGCCCGCGCCGCCGCCGCGCGGGCGCTTGCCCGGGCGCACACGTTGTTCGACCGCGCCCACGCGAACGCGACGAAAGCCGAGCGTGCCGAGGCGATGCGGATCATCCAGGGCCGCCGGTGACCCGCTACACGCCCGAGGAGGGCATGCGGCTCGCGACGGCGGCGCACGAGGTCGCGCACGCCGTCGCCTGCAAGGCCGCCGCCCGCAGCACGGCGGGCCGCCTGACGGTGCGCAGCGCGCGGCTGCTGGCCGTCGGCGGAGTGGTCGAGGTCGCCGACGTGGACCTGGACAACCCGGAGCAGGTCGAGACCGCCCTGGTGGTGGCGCTGGCCGAGCGCGAGGGCTCGGCCCGGTGGGTGCAGCGCAACGCCGGACTGGGCCGGGGGCAGGCGATCCGCTGGGCGTCCGGCGGATGCGGATGGGACCTCGACTACTTCCGCGCGAACAAACGGCTTTGCCCGCGCTCGACCGGCTGGCTGCAGAACCGGGCGCGGTCGGTCGTCGCCGCGCACTGGGGCCGCATCGACCGGCTCGCGCACAAGCTCGCCGACGCCGGGCGCCTGTCCGGCGGCCATTTCAACTGATCCCGCACCGGAAAGGAAACTGCATGTCCACGAAGGACTCGCGTTGGGATGCGGCGATCCTCGCCGCCGTCGAGCGACTCGAACACAGCCATGGCGAGTGGATCGGCCTGGTCGACTTCCGCCGCGCGCTCGGACGCGGCCGAGCCGCCGTGGACGAGCACCTGCGGCGGTTGTCCCGCCGGGGGATCGTCTGCCTCGTTCCGGAAAGCAACCGCAAAGCCCTCACGCAGGCCGACCACGACGCGGCGATCCGCATCGGCGGCCAGGACAACCACCTGCTCAGTTGGCAGGGCCCGCGCTGACCCCGGCCGGCCGCCGTCAACACCGGACTTTCCCGCCCCTCTGCACTGCTCTTTCCCCTCTTGCGAAAGGACTTGCCGATGGCTGCTGATTTCCGGCCGCACCGCGTCGCAGGCGCGCTCGCGGCGGCCGCCCTCGTCTGCTCTGCGATCGGCGGGTGCGCTGCGGTCGCCGACCCCGCACCCGTGCCGCACGCGGCGGGCGCGGGGTTGACCGCCGGGGCGGCGCGGGCCGCGCTGGCGCGGCTGCGGGTCGCGCCGGAGGACACCGGCGCGCACTACCGGCGCGCGGACTGGCCGCACTGGGACCGGGTCGCGGGCGAGTGCGACGCCCGCGCGGAAACCCTGAAGACCCAAGGCGCCGGCGTGACGACCGGGCCGCACTGCCGGATCACCGGCGGCCGGTGGACCTCCCGCTACGACGGCGTCGCGGTCGCCGACCCCGGCGCGCTGGACATCGACCACATGGTGCCGCTGGCCGAGGCCGCCCGCTCCGGCACCCGCGGCTGGTCCCGCGCCCAGCGCGAGGCCTACGCCAACGACACCCGTCTCGTGCTGGTCGCGGTCACCGCGAAGTCCAACCGCGCCAAGGGAGACCAGGACCCCGCCCGCTGGCTGCCCGCCCTCGACCGCTGCGGCTACGTCGCCCAGTGGGTCGCGGTGAAAGCGAAATACGCCATGACCGTCGACCCCGCCGAACACGACGCCATCGCGGGGATTCTCCGCCGCTGCTGACCGCCCGGACACCCCACACCGCCACCGTCACGAAAGGACCTCCATGCAACGCGACACGGTACGGGCCGCCCAGATCACCCGGCTCGTGAAAGCCATGAAAGACGACCAGCAAACGCAGACCTGCCTCGGCCCGGGCCCGAACAACCGCGACCGCGACCCGGTGCTGCAGCGCATGCTCGACCGCTCGGCAGCCGCCCTCCGCCGCGTCGAGGCCAACTCGACTCCGGAGGAAATCCGCGCT
This sequence comes from Amycolatopsis sp. NPDC059235, assembly GCF_042754125.1. Classification (NCBI taxonomy): domain Bacteria; kingdom Bacillati; phylum Actinomycetota; class Actinomycetes; order Pseudonocardiales; family Pseudonocardiaceae; genus Amycolatopsis; species Amycolatopsis sp. NPDC059235. The sequence goes on along the minus strand of NZ_JBHZAG010000135.1, from coordinate 5,042 downwards.
GCCAGGGCGATTGCCTACCACTGACTTCCAATCCATCCGGGACTAACGACCCGCACCCCGCTCCACTGGCAGGAAGGGCAGCACCGCATGACCGCAACCCATGAACGCCTCCCCGGCTCTGCCGGGCACTCCCCGGGGATCGACTGGGGGATCAACACCGACCTGGAAGCCGTGACCGGCTCGGCCGAGCCGAGCGTGTTCGTGTGCGAGCACACCGATTTCGTGTTCGCCTGCGGCGTCGCCGACCCCGCCGAGGCGCTGACGCTGATGCGCGCGCGTCCCGACGACATCGCCCCGCACGCCCCGAGCGAGGACGACGTCGCCGACTTCCGGCTTCGCTGGTGCCGACGGCTGCCGGGCGACACCGCCGGCCCGGAACTGGAGTACGTCGACGGCCCGCACACGCCGGGCGCGTTCCCCGCGATCGTCTGGCACGCCTGACCCGCACCCGCCGGACAGCCCACCGGCTCCGACGCGACGCGCCCGGCCCTCTGCGGCCGGGGCGCGCCGCGTTCCCCGGACCGCCCCTTTTTTTCCGCGACCGGGCCCGGTCGCGGGACCCTCCTGACACGAGGAGATCGTTGTGAGCACGCACGAACTCGCCCGTCTGACCGCCGACGTCGTCGCGTTCGCCTGGCGCGACGGCAGCTGGCACGTGCTGATGGTGCAGCGCCGCTGGGACCCCTACCGGGGGCAGTGGGCGCTGCCCGGCGGCCACGTCGACGTCGAGGAGTCCTTCCGCGACGCCGC
>NZ_JBHZAG010000135.1:0-4192 GCF_042754125.1 Amycolatopsis sp. NPDC059235 | reverse complement strand
CGGCCGGGGGCGCGATGCGTGCGCGGGCGAGGCCGCCCGGTCCGGAGCCGGGGAGAGAGAGGAGAACGCCGATGGCTGACGCACAGGCCGCCGCGCTCGGGCGGTGGGCGCTGGAGCTGGCAGGAAGGGGGTGGCCGGTGTTGCCGCTGCGGCCCGGCGCGAAATACCCGGACTGGCACCGCAAAGACCGCTGCCCTGGCACCGGACAGTGCCGCGGCGGGCACCGCACCCCGGAGCAGATGGCCACCACCGACCCGGACCTGATCGCGGCGAAGTGGCAGCAGGCACCGTGGAACATCGCGGTGTTCCCCGGCCCGGCCGGGTTGGTGATCGTCGACTGCGACCCGGCGAAACCCGGCGGCGTGGACGGCTGGGACGCCCTGCAGGCCCTCGCGGCCGAGCGGGGCGGGCCGCTGCCGGACACGTTCACCGTCGCCACCCCGCGCGCACCCGGCCGGCACCTGTACTACCGGGCCCCGCCCGGCTGCGTGCTTCGCTCGACCCAAGGCCACCTCGCCCCGGCGGTCGACACCCGCGGCTGGGGCGGGTACGCCGTCGGGCCCGGCTCGGTGCGCGTCGACGGCGCGTACGAGCTGCTCGACGACACCGACCCGGTCGAGCTGCCTGCCTGGCTGGTCCAGGCCAACGTCGAACACATCGCCGCCGCTGCGGGCGCGGACCGGGAGAAACCGGTGGCCGCGCCGGATTCCTACACCGCGGCCGCGCTGAGGGCCGAGACCGGCCGCGTCCGCAGCCAGCCCCCGGGCGGACGCAACAGAGTCCTGTCCACCGCCTCCTACGCCCTCGGCCAGCTCGTCGGAGCGGGGCTGCTCGACGAACAGACAGCCCGGGCCGAACTGCGGGCCGCCGTCGAGTCGTGGGGCGACGCCGCCTCGCTGCCCAAGGACTACGGAGTCATCGACACCAGCCTGCGCGCCGGGGAAGGCAATCCCCGGCGCGTGCGCGGAAGGAAGGCCGCATGAGCCCTGTTCTGATCGCGACCGTCGGCCCGCCCGGGGCCGGGAAGACCACCTGGCGGCGCGAGCACGCCTCGGAGGAGGCGACGGTGGTGTCGCTCGACGAAATCCGGGCGCGGCTGTCGGCGTGCGGGTGCTCGGCCGACCCGGCCGCCAACGCCGCGGCGGTCGAAGCCGGGACCGCGCTCACCCGCGAGACCCTCGCCGCGGGCGGGACGGTCGTGTGGGACACGACCGGCTACCTGCGCCGGTTCCGGACGCACCTGCTCGACCTCGCCGAGGCGCACCGGGCCCGCACGGTCGCGATCGTGCTGCTCCCGCCGCTTTTGACCGTGCTGGAGCGCAACGGCCGCCGCGACGGCGCCCGCTGCCCGGTGTGCGGGCACGCCCGCCGGGTGCCCGACCAGTTCGTGTGGTCGGCGCACCGCGCGATCGCCGACGCGCTGCCCCGGCTGCACGCCGAGGGCTGGGACACCGTCGAGTTCCTCGCCCTCCCGCCCTACCTGCGCGACCGCTGACACCGGCGACCGCGCCACTCGCGACCGAAACCCCTTCAGCCACAGGAAAGGACACCCCGATGGCCGCCATCATCCACCGCTGCGCGTGCGGGCACCCGGCCGATTCCCACCTCCGAAACCTCAAGGGCGACAGCGTTCCCTGCCGCCAGCACCGCTGCGGCTGCGGCGACCTCGACCCGCAGTCGCCTGAGGTCGTCCCGACCTGGCGGTCGGACACCCCGACCGGGACGGCGAAGCCCGACCCGGCCGTGCTCCGGCCCGGCACGGTCGACCTCCCCAACGGGATCGGGCGGCTGTGCGACTGCGAGGACTGCTGGGCGCTCTACCGGCGCGAGACCGCAGGAGCCGCGGCGTGAACCGCCCGGTCGCCAGCGACGCGCCGGTCGCCGATGCGGAGTACCTCGCCGAGATCATGCGTGTCGTCGACCGTCACGACGCCGGGGAATGCGGGGCGATCCTCACGGTCGATCAGATCCGGGACATCATCCGCGACCGCCGTGCGCACGGGAGGGCCGATGTTCCCGCCGCGTCCTGACTTCGCCGGGCCCTTCGCGAGGGCGGCAGCAGTGCCGGAGGCTGTGCTGCTGCCGGAGCCGTGTTGGTGGATCGACCGCGACGACGACTGGGAAATCAGCCACCATCCCGGCCGTGAGGCCGCCGAGGCCGATCACGCCGACCGAGTGCGCAGCGACTACGGCTGGCCGCTGTCGGTCGCGGGCGCTGTCGCGATCGTTCCCGGCGAGGTCCGGCGGGAGGCTCGGCGCTGCCGGGAATGGACCTGCCCGGACTGCGGCTGCGTCACCCACAGCCAGGGACGGGACGCGAGCTGCGCCGAGGAATGCGGATTCGAGTTCGAGATCGCCGAGGTCGCGCCGGACGATCCCGCCCAGGCAAGCCTTTTCGACGCGTGCGGCACAGAAGGGGAGACCGACTGATGTACACGGTGACCGATCTGTTCTGCGGGGCCGGGGGTTCCGGGCTCGGCGCGACCGCGGTGGAGGGGGTGGAGCTGGTGATGGCGGCGAACCACAGTCCGCGCGCGATCGAGACGCACCAGCTGAATTTCCCGGACTGCGCTCACGATTGCGCCGACATCTCGCAGGTGGAACCGCGCCGCTACCGCCGCACCGACATCCTGTGGGCCTCGCCGGAGTGCACGAACCACTCCATCGCGCGGGGCCGGGCCCGGGAGGCGAGCCGGGACCAGGGCGTGCTGTTCGGGGAGGAGCCGGTTCCCGACCACGTGGCGGAACGGTCGCGGGCGACGATGTGGGACGTGCCGCGGTTCGCCGAGGTGCACCGCAACGACATCGTGATCGTGGAGAACGTGGTGGACGCGGCGAAGTGGGATCCGTTCGGCGCGTGGCTGGGCGCGATGGACTCCCTGGGCTACGAGCATCGCGTGGTGTCGCTGAACTCGATGCACGCCCCGGCGATCGCCGCGCCGCGCGCGCCCCAGTCGCGGGACCGGATGTACGTGGTGTTCTGGCGCAAGGGAAACCCGGCGCCAGACCTCGACATCCGCCCGGCGGCGTGGTGCCCGGAATGCGATGCCGAGGTGGCGGCGGTGCAGTGGTGGAAACCGGGCCGCAGCGTCGGGCGCTACCGGCAGCAGTACCTCTACCGCTGCCCGAACGCGAAGTGCCGCAACGCGGTCGTCGAGCCGTACGCGCTGCCCGCGGCGGCGGTGCTCGACTGGTCGAACCTCGGCGAGCGGATCGGCGACCGCGCGAAGCCGCTGTCGGCCAAGACGCTCGAGCGGATCCGGGCCGGCCTGGAGCGCTACGCGCGGCCGATGACGTTCGAGGCCACCGGCAACACGTTCGTGCGCCCGGGCTCCGGGTACGCGCGGGCGTGGCCGGCCGACGGGCCGACCGCCACCCTGACCACGTCGCACACCCGGGCGCTGGTGGTGCCGGTCGAGGGCCGCGACGGGAAGACGGCGGCCTCGGCGATGGAGCCGATGCGCACGCAGACCGCGCGGCACGAGACCGCGCTGCTGGTGCCGGACGGGGGCACCTGGAACGAGAGCGCGTATCCGGCCGGGTCGCCGTTCCGGACCCGCGCGTCCCGCGAGGCCGAGGGCGTCGCGTTCATCGCCGAGCTGCGCGGCGGCGGCTCGGACGCGCGGCACGTGCGGGAGCCGCTGGCGACGGTGTGCGCGTCCGGGAACCACCACATGCTGGTGCGGCACAACACCGCGCGCGGCAACCCAGGCCAGATGTGCACGCCCGCGACCGAACCGGCCCGCACCCTCACCACCGCCGGGCACCAGTCGCTGGTCGGCTGGCCGCGCGAACTCCCCGCGGTCGAGGACTGCACGTTCCGGATGCTGGCCGTTGCGGAGGTGCAGGCCGCGATGGCGTTCACCCCGGACTACGTGGTCACCGGCAGCAAACGCGAACAAGTCCGCCAGCTCGGCAACGGCGTCACCCCGCCCGCCGCCGAATGGCTGGTGCGCGCGTCCGTCGCATCGCTGGAACGGACCGGCTCGCGCGCCCGTTCGGCAGCGTGACCGCGAGAGCACGCCGACGACCGACGGTCAGGACCGCCCGGCATCGGGCGCCAGGAAAGGGGAACGCACATGGCAATCCGGGAAACGTGGCCCTGCGACGACTGCGGCCACAAGCACTACGCCAGCCAGGCGTGCGCGGATCACCAGTGGACCGACGCCTGCCCGTACGAGGGGCTGAAGTG